>CAZKUS010000203.1:0-4271 GCA_964556025.1 uncultured Clostridia bacterium
TATCGACCATCATATCAATAAATTCCTCTGATATTACTTGTTCACAGTTTTCACTAGTAAGGGTAACACTAAACCCGAAAGGTACTCCTGCATCTCTCAATTTAATCATAACATTTGTTATTTTATCATAAACACCTTTTCCTCTGCGTTGATCAGTTAATTCCCTACCACCTTCGAGGCTAATTGCCGGACTTATATTACCTAGTTCTGCCATTTTTTCTATCTTACTATCATCTATTAATGTCCCATTAGTATAAGGCATGAATACTACATCATCGTGCTTTTCACAAAGTTCCAATAATGGTTCCCATGCGAAAGGTTCTCCACCAGACATAGGAATAAAATAAATTCCCAATTCTTTTCCCTCTGTTACCAATCTGTCCACAGTTTCAAAATCCAATTCATGATGATTTTCATAGGTTCCAGCCCAGCAGCCCTGACATCTAAGATTACATTTACTGGTAGGGTCAATTAGAATTGCAAAAGGTACACTCACACCTAATTGTTCTGATTCTTTCAATTGCTTTGGTACGCCCATAAATGTAGCATTGAGAAAGAAATTTACAATACCTTTTTTACGAAAATTTTCATTGGTATTATCAAATATTCTTTCAATATATTCTCTAGTGACTGAATCATTTTCTACATAGTCTTTAATATTGCTAATTATCTGACGATGATGATTAATAATAGGCGCTTTTTGGATTAAGTCAATGCTTTTACTCATATTGTTTAGCGGATCTTTTTCTAGGTAGGAGATGACCTGTCGAAATATTTTTTCACCTAAAAACCGCTTTCCTAGCTCGGTTCCATTTATCACCATGATCCTCTCCCCCTTTCTTTACTATAAAATTATTAAAAGATCCCTCTCAATTATTATAATATTATAATTTAAACATGAAAAAAAGACCTTCTTTGCATTATTTTGACATATTTTCTATACAAAGAAGATCTATGATTGTTTAGTTAATTTTATGCAATTAATTTAGTTCTTGTTAAACATTGGACTGTGTTAAAGTTGAATGCTGATAGCTGAACATCAACCCTTGTACACAAAATCCGTTCAATCGAAGAGTTCAGCTATCAACAACAGAATATAACAGCGCCAAATATTTAAATTACATATAGGTAACAACACTTTTAAGAAAAGTCTATTTCTCCATTTTGTATTCTTTCAGCTAAATTTTTAACCTTTGATTCTATGGTCTTTGCTGTTTTAATGTATTCTTGTTCAGCTTTATCTGATGGATCTTCAAGACCCCAATCTTCCTCGTGCTTTGAAGGTAGATACGGACAGACTACATTACACCCCATTTTGATGACAATATCTATCTTAGGTAATTCGTTTATGACTTTGGAGTACTGACTCTCGTTCATATCAATACCGTACAGGTCTTTAACTACTTTTACTGCTTGTTGATTAATCTCAGGTTTAGTTTCTGTACCTGCAGAATAAGATTCAAACACATCTGAAGCAAATAGTTTTCCTAACGCTTCTGCCATTTGAGATCTACAAGAATTGTGAACACAGATAAAAGCTACTTTTGGTTTCATAGGTTTAATCTCCTTTCTTAAACTTGTGTCAATTAAATTTTATTTGTTAATCATGCTCATGGAGGAACAATTATTAATTTGATATCTTGAGCAGGATAGAAAACAATCAAGCAAGAATATTAGATTAAGTTGTATTTTAACCATAAAATTCGGCAATTTTGCCAAATATATTCTATCCTGCCAGGAGGTATCTATATGGACAACGAACAGTTCCGTAAACACGGTCATGAATTAGTCGATTGGTTGGCTGATTATTTCGAAAACATTGAAGATTATCCAGTAAAATCTCGAGTAAAACCAGGTGAAATTAAATCAAAACTTTCCTCTTCACCACCAAACAACGGTGAAAATATGGAGGACATTTTTGCTGATTTCCAAAAACATATTTTACCGGGGATAACACACTGGCAACACCCTAATTTTTATGCATACTTCCCGGCAAATAACAGTCCACCTTCGGTTTTAGGAGAATTTTTGGCTTCAGGTTTAGGCGTATTGGGAATGGTTTGGCAAACTTCACCTTCAGCGACTGAATTAGAAGAGGTTGTTATGGATTGGTTGCGTCAGCTTCTTGGTTTATCAGATAGTTTTACCGGTGTAATCCAAGACAATGCCTCTACTTCTACATTATGTTCATTATTAACGGCCAGGGAAAAATCCAATAATTTCAAGTCCAATGACCAAGGGATTGAAAATTGTTTAACTGTCTACGCTTCAGAAGAAGCCCATTCAAGTATAGAAAAAGGTGTTAAAATAGCCGGATTTGGAAAAAACAACCTACGGTACATTCCCACTGATGAAAATTTTAGTATGCGAGTTGACAAATTAGCTGAACAGATAGAAAAGGATAAACAATCCGGATATCAACCTGCTTGCGTTATAGCTACAGTAGGTACAACTTCTTCTACTGCTATTGATCTAGTTCCTGCCATTGGTGAGCTTTGTCAAAGTCAAAATATATGGTTACATGTAGATGCTGCTTTTGCCGGTTCTGCTGCCATAATTGATGACAAAAAATATTTGTTAAACGGGGTGGAGTACGCCGATACTTGTGTTATCAATCCTCACAAATGGTTATATACCAACTTCGATTGTTCGGCTTTTTATGTCAAAGACCCGGCGCTATTAAAAAATACTTTAAGTATTCTTCCAGAATACTTAAAAACTTCTGTCGATGAAGAAGTTAAAAACTTCAGGGACTGGGGTATCCAATTAGGAAGAGGGTTTCGAAGCTTAAAATTATGGTTTGTTTTGCGCTCATACGGAAAGCAAGGATTGCAAGAGCTTATAGAGCACCACCTAAATTTAGCTCAAAATTTTAAAAAGTGGATTCAAAACCATCAGCATTTTGAATTAATGGCACCCGTACCTGTAAGTTTAGTTTGTTTTCGTGTAAGTAATGGATCTTTAAGTGAAAATGAATTAAATGACTTAAATCAAAAATTACTTGAACGAATTAATGCAACAGGGAAAGCTTTTCTGTCCCACACTACACTGAACGGGAAATTTGTGTTACGAATGGCAATCGGCCAAAGAACAACAGAACTTGAGCATATAGAAAAAACTTGGGATATTATCAAATCTGAAGCTAATAAACTTTTACAATCATTTTGACATCCTCCCTATCCGTTCCCACAGGCAAGGCTTTCTTAATTAACTTCTGTAACAAACTCAGTCAGAAAGAATGTCGATAGCATAAAATATAACAGAGCTAAGGATAAAGGCCGGGTACTGATACAAGAACCCGGCCTTGTAATTTTAATTAATTAGACTAAAGCACAACAATTTTAACAACTTTGATAAAAGCGCAATTTATTATTACTCAATCTCTCCTGCTTCAATAACAAATCCGGCTTCATCAAAACCTAAAAATTCAGGTGCAAAATAAAGATAGTATTCATCTAACCCATCGGGCACTTCAAAAGCTATTTCACCTTCCATTCCTTCACCTGGTGAAAAAGAACCGCTTAAGTCATCCATGTCAGGAACATTGGTAAAATTCATCTCTTCACCTTCATCATCAGTCATGGAAAACACTTGAGGTGCACCTAGGGTTTCTTGTTCATCTGAATGATTATAAACTTCTAAATCTAAAATTAAAAAATCATAACCATCAGGCAACTCCAGTTCTTTTTTTTCTTCTTCACCCAGATCTTCTAAGTAATCTCCAGCATCCCATCTAGCACTATTTAATATGATTTCTACATCTCCTTCTTCAACAGTATCTCCTAAATGGTACTTTTCTTCGGGATCAGGTTGATCTTCATCCACTTCCTTTTCTTCTTCATCCTCTTCCTTCTCTTCTTCTTTCTCTTTTTCTTCTTTCTCTTCATCAACCTTTTCTTCTTCAGCCGCTTCTTCCGGATCTGCTTCTTCACATCCAACTACAGGCAAAATTAACAAGGCAGCCAGTAAACATCCTAATACTTTTAGATACACATATATGCCCCCTTTGCAAAATTCTTCCTGTCACGAAATATATCATTAATAGAATGAAGTTTACAATATTACTGTAGTAAACTTTTTTTCAACAATCTTCCAAAAGACTTGTCATATGATTAAGATAATTGATATACATCCCATTATCATTCATTTGTTATGATTTACGAATAATTTACAAGGGGGAAATTTAAACAAACGTAAAGAATCACTAATTAACTTCTGTAAACATTTTTGTAAGTAAATTAAAATAAAGGTATAATGATTACAATAATAAA
>CAZKUS010000204.1:0-4259 GCA_964556025.1 uncultured Clostridia bacterium
AAAATAACCAGGGGAATGGCTTTTAATGCCATCACCCCCTGGTTATTAATTGGTTCACAGATCACAATATAAGGTTAAGCCAAGTTCAACAGAATTTATTTTTTTTGCTCTTTGTCTTTACTTCCTTTGAACTTGTGAATCATTTGGTCTAATTCCCTTGCAGCAATATCTTTACCACCTATTCCAAAGGCTATAATTGTCGTAACAGCTAATGTTCCCAGAATTAATCCAAATGCCAGGATAATTATTTCATCAGCTAATCCCATTCTCTGTAAAGCCATTGCGCCACCAAGTACCAGTATGGAATATTTAGCTAAGTTTGCTAGAAGATTTTTATGAGATGTTTGTGTAACTTTTACAGTATCATAGGCAAGGTTTCCTAGATAAAGTGCTACTCCAAAAATGATAACACCAATGATTATATGCGTAATGAATACTAGCAGTTCGCTAACTAATCCAGCCAATAGTGTAAAGCCTAATAAATTTGCTGCTTCGATACTGGCAAATAGCATAATAATAACAAACACTATATAACCGACAGCATCAGAGGGCATCCAAGCGCCTTCGAGTGGTTCCCTGCCAAAGCCTAATTTGGCTAATATATTATTAAAGCCTGCAGCATTTAAAAGGTTAGTTATAAGCCCTTTTATTATTCTTCCTACTGCGTAAGCTATTGCAACAACTAAAATAGCTGCAAAAATTGCAGGCAATGCGCCTAATATCATATCAAGCATGTTACTCGCTGGAGCTGTAACTGCTTCTAAAGCCAGGGCATTAAGAGACGAGATTAAAGCTATTAAAATAACAAAAGCATAGACTGCTACGCTAATGAGCTTGGAAACAGGCTGTTTCCCAATCACATTTTCTATTCCCACAGATTCACTAAAATTGTCTACACCAGTTGAAACCAACAATCCTTCGATTACTTGCCTTAAAATTTTAGCTAATAGCCAACCTACTATTAGTATCAAACCAGCAGCTAAAATATTGGGAAGAAATTCTAAAGCTCTTGTAGTCATTTGCTGCACAGGATGTAACAATCCTTCTAGCCTTAAGGCAGTTAAAATAGCTGGAATGAATAAAATAATTATTAACCAGTAAGCTACCTTACTTATCAATAAGCTAACTGAAACTTTTTCACCTTCATTAACTCTTTCACTAAAACGTTGATCAAATTTTGTTGTAATAAGTACTTTCAAAAGCGCTAATCTTACAACAGTAGCTAATATCCAGGCAGTCAACAATAATGCCAGGGCACCTGCAAGCAGTGGAAGGTAGTTAAATACCTGGGTTAACAGATCTGTAAAAGGTTCGGCAACTATAGTCAACTCCAGTTGTTGTAGAAATGCTATCAAAACAAAAAACATTAACACATAGAAAACTATCTTGGAAATCCATTTATCTAAATTTATTGCTTCAAGCTTTGCTTGATCTTCAGTTTCTCCTTTATCCTCCTTTGATAATTCAGCTAATTTTTCGTTTAATTTGGTTCCTCTTACTGCTTTTCCTACACCTGAAGAGATAATTAGTGAAATGATCCAACCGATAATTAGTATTGCAACTGCTATTATTATGTTAACTGTGCTAACTGTGATCAGTTCGTTTAATTGATAATCCATTAATATATCACTCCCTTTGTAATAAAAATTATTATATTTCTTATATATAATAATTAAGATAAAGTAAAGTAACTTTTTTTAGTTATTGGCTGTGTTAAAGTTGAATGTTGATAGCTGAACTCTTCATTATCCCTTACCCAAGATATGTCCAATAATTTATACTAACACCCTTTTTAAAATTTAGGTTTAGGCGCTGCTATATTTTATTGTTGGTAGTTTAGATGCTTTTTATTCATATGGATTCTGAGTATAACAGTGCCTTTTCTAAGCAGACGAGAAGGGTGTTTTGCTGTGGAAAATAAATTCATATTAATTTGACAAAAATCAGTCCAATCACTAGAATGGTTATCAATATCTAATATAATAAATTTATGGATTTTGATATAACTCCCTTGGGGATAACATTTGGTTTAATGACAGGTCTGCCTTTGCTTCCTATACTGTGATGGGAAAATTAGCGCTAACGAGTATATTAAAGACATAAGAGTTGCTACTTTAGATACATTAGATGATAAAGAAAAGTTCTTTTTAATTCGTTTAGCTAGGAGGTACACTATGAGACTTAAAGGGGTAGGGTTCATTATGCTAGCCGCCATATGCTGGGGACTCAGCGGCGGAATTGGAGATATATTAATGAACAAGGGTTGGGATCCAATTGTAATTTCCTTTTACCGGGGTGCTGTGGGATTGATCTGTTTTTTCGCCTGGTTTCTTTTTCGCCCTGTGAAAAATTGGATTATATCTACTCGTTTTCAGACATGGTCTGCGTTGGCGGGGTTAGGTGTTGCCGGAAACTTCACATTTTATCTTTTAAGTATTGAACTTTCAAATGTTCCAATAGCTGTTACGTTAATGTATACTGCTCCGGTATTTGTTTTATTAATTTCCATTTTGTTTCAATTAGAGCCTTCTAATTGGTTTAAATGGGGATGTATTTTTATTGTCCTTATGGGAATTGCCCTGCTCACCGGCGCCTACAACATAGGATCACTTTCATCAAGTTTTAGTTTTCTGGGAACAGCTGCTGGAATTGCCGCCGGCCTTTCTTATACTTTGTTTATATTCGGTTTTAAGAATGCCTCATCTGCGGGAAAACCTCAGGCAAGCTTAACGACCGCCTTCTTTACTTTTTGCTTGATTCTTTTTTTAATTATGGATAAAGGACAAGCTGTTCAGGTGTTGACTTCAAGAGACATTGGGTGGTTTCTTTTACTGGGAATCTTAGGAGCAGGAATCTCGTTTATACTTTATGTAGTAGGCATCCGAAGAACAACCCCTACCAACGCTTCCATGGTGGCCATGGTAGAACCAGTAACCGCTTCATTATTCGGTGTTTTGCTGCTTGGAGATTCTTTGACCGCCATGCAACTGTTAGGAATGGTCCTAATTCTGGTTACTACCACTTTGTTCAGTGTGAAGCAGACCGCCGAAAATTAAAAATCATAGTTCTTTACCTAACACTAAAAATGCTTTATTTCCATTTTCATTATAATAAAAACAGTCACTTATCATTTTAATTATGGCAATGCCCCTACCTCGATCTTCTTTTCCCTCTAAATTTAATAAGCTATCATCTAATGTATCTCTCCAGGCAAAACCTTTTCCTTCATCTTCAATTGTAACAGCTAATTTGTCTTGTAAATCTTTAAAACTGACAAAGACTTTTTTTGTGTCATCAAGCTTATTTCCATGTTCTATAGCGTTCGCAACTAATTCATATATCCCTTGAAAATAAGCTTCTTGGTTTGTATAACAACTTAAATATTCGTACACTTCCGAGTTCAATTTATCTAATTCTTTAAAGTTACTATCAAGGGTTTTCTTAAAATCAGCACTTTCTTCATCTATTTTAATAATTAAATACGTTATATCATCATCGCCTTGCAAACTTCCATCATTAAAATGCCTGAACCGTTCATTAATAGTCGCTTTTAAAGCATCTGTAGGTAGATCGCTATAAGAAAAGAATATATCGGATAAGTGTTCTCCAAAAGCCTTGCCACTGCTGTTTTCCTGTTCTGTTAAACCGTCCGAGTGAACCATCAAAGTTGTACCAGAACTTAATTGAATATTATTTACATCAAAAGCCATATCCTCTATGGAAACTGCTTTAGTTATTGGTAATCCTTCAACTTTTAACTCTAAAACCTCACCATTATCAAAAGATACTAATACACTTTCTTGAAAACCCATGCCAATATAGCTCAAATCATAACTTTCTAAGTCTAATACCCCTAAAAAAATACTAATAAAAGTGTCATCTGGATAATCTTCTGATTGGTACTGATCATATAGATGCTTTATAATCTTGTCAGGGGTGATCTCTTCAGGCCTTAAATCTAAATAACTATCTATACTTTCCTTGATAAATGTACTGAAAATAGCTCCGTCTAATCCATGACCTGTAACATCTGATATATAAAATACAACTTTGTTGCCTTTTTGGGTAATGTTATAGAAATCTCCACCTATATTTTCGGCGGGTTGATAATACGGCTCGATAGATAAATTTTCTATAGTGCTAATGTCTGAAGGTAATAATCTTTCGTGAACTACTCTCGCTTTGTTTATTTCTTCACTTAATTGATCATACAAATTATGAATTTCAAGATTTTTAAGTTCTAAATCCATATTGTATTC
>CAZKUS010000205.1:0-4192 GCA_964556025.1 uncultured Clostridia bacterium
TGGATCTGTGGTAAAGCGGGCTAGTTTACACAATGAAGATATTCTCACTGACAAAGATGTCAGGATTGGCGATAGAGTGATCATTCAAAAAGCTGGTGATATTATACCAGAGGTTGTGCGAGTAAAGACAGAGAATCGGACTGGTAATGAACGGATATTTGAATATCCACGCAAATGCCCGGTTTGTGGCAGTGAAGCAGAGCGTTTAGTAGATGAAGCTATTTTAAGATGTATAAATCCTGATTGTCCGGCTCAAGCCAAAGAAAGGATAATTCATTTTGTTTCAAGAGATGCTATGGATATAGAAGGTCTAGGAGAAAAAGTAGTGATAAAATTATTCAATCAAAATATGGTAAAAAATGTAGCAGATATCTACTCTCTTCAAAAAGAACAACTGATTCAGTTAGAAGGGTTTGGAGAAAAATCAGCTGCTAACTTGATCAATGCTATTGAAGAAAGTAAAGCCAATCCTTTAAATAAATTGCTATATGGATTAGGAATCCGGTTGGTAGGTAAGCGGGCTGCTCAAATATTAGCAGCTAAGTTTCAGCACTTGGATAATTTGATAGATGCAAATCAGGATGATCTAACAAGCATAGATGATATAGGCCCTAAAATGGCAAAAAGTATTATTAATTTTTTTGAACAGAATAGTACTAAAAAAATTATTGAAGAACTGCGCCGTGCAGGTGTGAATTTTATTGAACCTGGAGCTGAAAAATTAAATGAGGGTTCTGAATCAACCAATGAACAGGTATTCCAAGACTATAGAGTGGTAATAACCGGAAATTTTACTAATTATACGCGCAAGGAACTTACAGAACTGCTGGAATCTATGGGAGCTAGGGTAACTAGTTCTGTCAGTAGTAACACCGATTTCGTTTTGGCTGGCGATAGTCCTGGCTCTAAACTGGAAAAAGCCAGGGAGCTGGGAATTGAAATCAAAAGTGAAGATGATTTAAACAGTTAATTGTAAATTCATGATATAATAATGTAGTGTAAATTTTATTTAAAGAGTTTGTGTTGTTATATGCTGTTGTTGATAGCAATAAAACTTCAACTTAAACTCAGCCAAAAAGTTTGTGTGGTTAGTAATAATAGAC
This sequence comes from uncultured Clostridia bacterium, assembly GCA_964556025.1. GTDB lineage: Bacteria > Bacillota > Natranaerobiia > Natranaerobiales > Natranaerobiaceae > Natranaerobius. Next base: position 1,104 of record CAZKUS010000205.1, read on the forward strand.
TGAATACAGGAGGTGGACTTAGTGCAGGTGAGTAGAGAAGATGTACTTCATGTGGCTAAATTGGGTCAATTGCAGCTGAATGGAGAAGATGTGGATATGTTCCAAGATAAGCTGTCACAGATTATAGAGTGGCAAGAAAAACTAGATGAACTCGACTTGGAAGGGTTAGAACCCACTGTCCATGCACTGCAGAGGAGCAATGTCACTAGAGAAGATGTGGAAACAGGGTCTCTGTCCAATGACAAAGCCTTGGAAAACGCTCCAGACTCTGAAGGTAATTACTTTAAAGTGCCTAGAATAATTGAATAATTCGGGGGAGTGATGACTTTGAAATTAACTGAATTAACTTTATCAGAAGCTAAATCAGGACTTGAACAGGGAGATTTTAGTTCTGAACAACTTGTATCAACAGTACTAGATAGGATCGAAGCAACTGATGAAAAATTACAGGCTTATATAACTTTGGGAAAAGAAAAGGCATTAGAACAGGCAAGGCGAGTGGATGAACAGCGAAAATCTGGGGAAAAGCTTGGTCCCTTGGCTGGTATTCCCATTGCTTTGAAAGATAATATGTGTACTAATGGTGTAACTACTACCTGTGCTTCCAAAATTCTAGAAGATTTTGTACCTCCTTTTGATGCTACTGTTACTGCTAAACTGGAGGAAGCGGGAGCCATAGTAGTTGGTAAAACTAATTTGGACGAATTTGCCATGGGATCTTCTACGGAAAATTCCGCGTTTTTTGTTACAAGAAACCCTTGGGATTTAGAAAGAGTTCCCGGAGGTTCTAGTGGTGGTTCTGCCGCTAGTGTGGCAGCTAATCAAGTTCCTATGGCTATTGGTTCAGATACTGGTGGTTCTATCCGACAGCCTGCATCTTTTTGTGGAGTTGTAGGCATGAAACCTACATATGGGCGAGTATCTAGATACGGTCTGGTTGCTTTTGCATCTTCTCTAGACCAGATTGGTCCTTTCACTAGAACCGTAGAAGATACAGCCATGACTTTGGATATTATTTCAGGTCACGACCCTATGGACTCTACTTCTGTAGATGTGGAAACACCGAATCATACTGAGCACTTAAATAAAGACATTGATGATCTCTCTATTGGTTTACCAAAAGAGTACTATGAATTAGTAGATGATGAAATTAAAACTGCAGTGCAAACTAGTGTAGATAAATTAAAAAGCGTAGGCGGAGAATATCAGGAAGTTTCTCTTCCAACTACAGAACAAGCTTTAAATGCCTATTATTTAATAGCCCCGGCAGAAGCTTCCAGTAATTTAGCCCGTTTTGACGGTGTACGTTATGGCAAACGCTTTGCTACTGATGATCTAAACACAATGTATATTCAATCCCGTCAAGAAGGGATGGGGAATGAGGTAAAACAGCGGATCATGCTAGGAACCTATGCCCTTAGTGCGGGTTATTATGATGCTTTATATTTAAAGGCCTTAAAAGTGCGTACATTGATTAAACAGGAATTTGATCAGGTATTCTCTCAGTGCGATGTGCTAATAGCACCTACAACACCTACTGTGCCATTTAAAGAAGGGGAAAATGTGGACGATCCATTAACTATGTATAAAAACGATATTTGTACGGCTCCGATTAACCTGGCTGGATTACCTGCCATTACTTTACCGTGCGGATTTGTAAACGGGCTTCCTGTAGGTATTCAAGTTATCGGTAAACCTTTTGATGAAGGTAAAGTCATCCAGGTTGCTCATAAGCTGCAGCAGACCTTGAATGTGGATTCACAAAAACCCCAACAGGGATTAGACAACTAAGGGGGGATAATAATGTCAAACTATGAGACTGTTATAGGACTGGAAGTGCACGCAGAACTGTCTACTGCCACTAAAATCTTTTGTGGTTGCTCTACAGGTTTTGGAGATGACCCTAATACCAATGTGTGTCCAATTTGTTTAGGGATGCCGGGAACATTGCCAGTGTTGAATAATAGGGCCTTGGAACTGGCTGTGAAAGCGGGATTGTGTATGAACTGTGATATTGCCGAGTTTAGTAAGTTTGACCGCAAAAATTACTTTTATCCAGACCTTCCCAAAGCGTATCAGATCTCCCAATATGATCTTCCTATTGCCAGGGACGGTCACTTAGAAATAAATGTAGATGGTGAAGATAAATATGTGAGGATCAACAGAATTCATATGGAAGAAGATGCTGGTAAATTAGTTCATTCTGATAGAGGTGGCTCTTTAGTGGATTTTAACCGCTCGGGAGTGCCGCTTATTGAGATTGTAACAGAGCCCGATATTGGTTCGTCGGCTGAAGCCAAGAAGTTTTTAGAAGAGTTGAAAGCCATTTTGCAGTATTCAGAGGTATCAGACTGCAAGATGGAAGAGGGGAGCTTGCGCTGTGATGCCAATGTTTCTTTAAAGCCTAAAGGCAGCTCTGAATTTGGAACTAAAACAGAAGTCAAAAATATGAACTCTTTTAGAGCTGTGGAGAGAGCTTTAGAGTATGAAGTAGAACGTCAACAGGAAGAATTGGAATCAGGTGGACAGATTGTTCAAGAAACACGGCGCTGGGATGAAGATAAAGGAATAACTATTTCTATGCGTTCTAAAGAAGAAGCTCATGACTATAGGTATTTTCCGGATCCAGATTTAGTGCCTGTGAAAATGCAGACTGAACAGATTGAAAAAGTGTGCCAAGAAATCCCAGAACTACCTAAAGATAAACGAGAAAGATTAGTAAGTGAATACGAACTGTCCGAGTACGATGCTTCTGTAATAACAGCTGATCGTGAATTAGCCGATTTTTTAGATGAATGTGTGGCGAAATATCAACAGCCCAAGAAAATTGCCAATTGGATTATGGGAGAAATTTCTCGGGTAATGAATGAAGACCAGGTAATCATATCTGAAACAAATATTTCATCTGATAAACTAGTTGAACTGCTAAAATTAGAAGATGATGGAACTATCAGTAGCAAAATCGCCAAAGAAGTTTTTGAAGAACTGTATCAAACGGGCAAATCTCCGAAACAGATCGTAGAAGAAAAGGGTCTTGTTCAGATTAGTGATACATCTGAATTGGAAGGAATTATCGATCAGGTAATTGA
>CAZKUS010000206.1:0-2939 GCA_964556025.1 uncultured Clostridia bacterium
ATTATGAACGTCATATAGGGGGAGAACCTCATATTGACGACGAAGACGAGGAAGTGGTGACTGCCCAAGACCTGATATTTCAGTTTGTAAATTCACGAGTAATTGATGATCAGGGTAGACGTGAACTAGATATAGTAGGAGAAGGAGAAGGCCTTTACCTGGCAGGGGGTGAGCTTATCCCCTTGACCTGGGAAAAAGATGACCATGATGAACCTACAGAATTTTTTCACGCTGAAACTGGTGAACCCCTGGAGATTCGGCCTGGACTTACTTGGGTAAATGTGATACCAAATGAGATCAGAGATGATGTGTTTGATCAGTAAGGTGCTGTTATCAACATTTAACTTTAACTGAGTCTAAATAAAAAAAAGGGGCCAATCCTTGATTTTTATAAATTCGAGAATTGGCCCTCTTGTGATTGCTGTTGTTATTTTTATTGTCATTTTACAGGGACTTTCCGTTTTGGGTGATATGGTTGAAAGGTTGCTTCTTCTACAATCCCCTGTTGTTGAAAGCGAACAGTTGCTTTGTGTAGGAATCTGGATCCCATGTGATATCTAAGGTCTATAAAAACTATTTGGTGTTTGTCATCAGAAGTTTGTTCGTGCTTGATCAGATAGTAAGGTGTAAACTCTTTGAAAAACTGACCTGTTTTACTGTTAAGTGCTTGATGGGCAAATAACCTACCTACTTCTTGTTCGATCTTTTTAGATAATTTCTCTTTGATCCAGTAAGTGTGCTTGAATATAGGGGCTCGTCCTACATAAACAGCTTGTTCTGTTTCTGCTATAAAATCCCAGTGGGAAAAACTGTTGGATGCGGGCAAAACCATTAATCGCTCTAACTGGGCAGTTGAAAACCGTGAATGGAGGTATTTAGTTAGATTAATTCTAGAGATATGCCTGGCTAAAATATATCCTATTTGACCTGCTAGAGCTATCCATCCTAAATTAGAGTAAAACAGGTACATGGGGTAATGGTAATTTTCGGTATATCCGGAAAAGTCAATGGCATAATCGTAAGCGAATGAAAATATCATTATGAATGATAGTAGAATTAGTACTGGTTCAACTACTACCAATACATTTCCAGTGTACATTTTCTTGGACAGGGGCCATAATAGCTTAATTCCATAAGAATTACACCAATCTAGCAACAAGTGACTGGCAACTCCTAAAAAACCGTAAGCCCATAACGTGATCAAATTGTGTGAAAACAGTACAGAAAAAAATAGGCCTATTACACCGGATAGTATTAATCCACCCAGCAGAGAATGGCTCATACCCCTATGGTTTTTCAAGTAGGGTATATCACCGAATATCTGTAAAAATGCGTCACCATCAGGGATTAAAGCTCCGGCTGATGCAGCTAAAAATTCCGGGCTGTCTAAAGCAAGACCCTTGTCCGAAATGGCTGTATATAAACCTGTATTTACAATTAGATGTGTTACCGGATCCATACATATCACCACCAATAATCAACTATAATTATAACATCTGTCAGGATTATTGGAAGCTCCAATTTATGTAAACAAGTGAAGACCTGTTAAAAAAAGTTTCTAATTAGAGTGTTTACTAACCGGCTATTTGTGATATAATTTGGAAGATGGAAGCTAGAAATCAGAAGCTGTTATATTTTATTGCTATTAACATTCAGCTTTAACTGAACCAAAAATTAAATATTAGGTAGGATACCGCCTAATATTTACTGAAGGAGAGGAAGAACTATGAATAAGAAAAGACAGTTTACAAATAAAGAATCAAATCAAAAGGCACCTAAAGTTGACTATACCTTTTTCTATCGCCATGAGGTAAAACGCTTGTTGGACAATTTGATGACTGAAGAGCACGATATGGAGGAACTACAATCTGTAGCTAAACATATAACTAAAATGGAAGAAGAGTTTTATTATGTAGTTAGTGAGAGATTTAGGGAGGCTGAAGTACAAGAGATTAAAATTTTGAGTCAGCTTCTTATGATGATGGAAGATAAAGAGGAATTGGGGGATAATTTGTATGGAATGTTGTTCGATCCCCATATCCCCGATCAAAATAAAAATTATATTTTAAAAGTTATGGATTCTCTTGGATATAGGCCTGAAGTGGCCTCTTATGGAGAAGTGTTTAATAATCCGGAAAAAGCTATTAATGATGCCAGAAAATCATTGTTAAATCAGATTTGGTTTATGCCTGAGATTATTCCCCAGGTACTTAGTGAAATGATGGAACTGACTCCTAGTACCAGGGATTCTATTTTGGATGACTTAGCTGAATATCCTCCATTTTACATCTTGCACTTTTTAAATAGTATGGCTTATCTAGATGATGACTATCTGGCTACTCAAGCTGTAAAGATTATGGCTAATAGCAATCACAGTGGATGTAAGAGGGTACTTAAAGAGCTCAGGGCAGACCCGGACAGACAGTTTATGCATCAACTTTTAGATAAAGAAATTACACGCATGACTCTTAAAGGCGTTGAAGCTTTTGAAGGAGAAGGTATGGACCATTTGAATAGTGAAAGAAATACTCCTGATGATATTTATCAAGCTGTAGTATCACAGATTGATGGCCTGGGAAATCGGGTGGTCCTATTTGCTCGTAAAAGGTATAAACAGCGGGGACTTATTGTGGTGAATTTTATGGTAAATCTTTCGGAAGGTCTTCGAGATTGCTGGGGATATCATAAGATGAAAGTTAGTGAGTACAAATCTCTAATTAAAGAGTTCAGAGAAGATGGAAATATTATGTCTACAGATACAGACTATGCAAGACAGATTTTCTGTGATGCACTTTACACTAGTAGAATGAGAGAGAATATTAGACCACCGGAATTTGCTTATTGGCGTCAATTTTTAACAGAAGAATGGTTAAAAGAAGAAAGTTATACTCCTAAAATTGATGAAGATGTAATGAATCAAATCTTCCAAGAATCCAATC
>CAZKUS010000206.1:2949-4192 GCA_964556025.1 uncultured Clostridia bacterium
GCAAAGATGTAAGGGAGTTACATGAATGCGGTGAGTTTAAAGATTGGTTTATACATCATCCTTATGTATATGAATTAATGGAAAACGTAGTTCATACTCATAAAGACAATAGCAGCGTAGCAGTTACTTTGACCACTCAAGATAGTGTGGAAAACATTTACTCAGAGATAATTGAACAACTGGTAGCTCCATATCTAGAAAATTACAAACGAGCCCTACTCATGGCTGCAGATTTTAATTTGAAGCGTGGTAGAACCAAAGTATACAAAACTATTATTACGACTATCATGAGTATGGGAGACGGTGATGTAGAAGTACTGAAAAAACACCCTTTCTTTATAGGTTTGGTTAAACGTAGTCTAAAAATTGCTTCTGTGCACTTAAAAAACGGGTTAGATCTCCGCATAAATCCTGAAGACTTTGATCTTTAAAAAGTGCGCTGTATCTGTGTTTATATTGATAGCTGAACTGTTCAATTTCATTGTACTTGAAAAGCCCATAATAGGGCTTTTTTTAGATTTAGGAGTATACTATAGTCTTTTGTTGCTAACTCTCAATTTGACTTTAAATAAGCCTAGTTTCTAGTGCAAGCTATTATTTAGTGGTTGGAAAGATATGTTTTGACAATTTAAACCCATCTATGGTTTAATATATTTAGTATATCGAAATATTGTACCGGGGGAAGATTAATGGCTGATTCATCACTTACGCGTAGAGAGAGGATACTAGAAGGCAATATATTAAAAAATGTGTGGTTATTATCTTGGCCAATTGTCTTACAGAATATGTTGCAGGTAACCATGGGTTTGGTTGATTTGCGCATGGTAAATCACCTGGGGCACGAAGCTATTGCCGCCGTAGGCATAGGTCGCCAGGTGATTATGATTGTTATGGTCATGGTGTTGGCGATACAGGCTGGAGCTACTGCTGTAGTAGCCAGGAAATTAGGAGAAAAAGACAGTGAAAATGCTGAAAGTGCTGCTGGCCAAGCTATAATGATGGTTATGATATTTGCTGCTATTTTTACTCCTATAGGAATAGCAAGTTCTGAACTACTATTGTGGCTTATGGGAGCTGACCCTGGGGTTATGTCCATGGGAGTCCCGTATATGCAAGTGTTTTTCTCTGGTTTGGTATTTTTTATGGGTAACTTTATGGTTAAGGCAATTTTCCACGGAACGGGAAATACTAAGACACCTCTGTATATAAATATTATTATGAATGTAGTAAATTTTGTGGGGAA
>CAZKUS010000207.1:0-4188 GCA_964556025.1 uncultured Clostridia bacterium
TTCTTGTTTTTTCTGTTCCATTTGTTCTCCTGTTTCATTAAGGGTTGTGATTATATCTTTTGTTTCCTGTATAGCTGAAGCAATTCCGTCAAATTTCTCTTTTGAACTTTCTACACTTTGGCTCTGCTCTTCTACAATTTTACTGGCTGATTCCATAGCTTTTACAGCTTTCTCGGATTTTTCAACAAGTCCTTCAATCACCTTCTTGATTTCATCAGTATATTCATTTGAGTGTTCTGCCAGTTTACGAATTTCTTCTGCCACAACGGCAAATCCTTTACCCGCTTCCCCTGCTCTGGCAGCCTCAATAGCAGCATTTAAGGCAAGGAGGTTAGTTTGTTCTGATATATCTGAAATCATTCCTGTAGCCTTCTCTATTTGTCCCGTACTTTCTTTTATTTCCGAAACAGCTGCTTGCACCTGTTTAGCAGCATCAGTGTTTTCTTCTGTCTTATTTGATAGCTCTTCCATAATTTCTGTACCTTCATCTTTCAACTGGTCCACTTTTTCTGCGGAATCATTTAAATTACTCATGTACTGCTGGTCTTCTTCTATTAGTTTCCCAAAATCTTCTGCATTTTGAGAAGCACTTTCTGTACTTTCTGCCTGATTACTAGCACCACTTGCTATGTCTTCTACTGCTTTTGAAACTTCAGTGGCAGCACTATTATTTTCTTCCATATTAGCGCTGAGTTCTTCTGAGGAAGTAGCCACTTGTTCAGCTTTGCTATTAACCTCTTTTATCAAATTCACCACACTAGTTTGCATACCGGCGAGAGAATTGCAAATTTTACCTATTTCATCTTTTCTATGCAAGTATTTCACTGCTTCACTCGTTTCATCATAGGTAAAATCATATTTTGAAAAACGCTCTATAACATCAGTTAAACCCACAATTGGTTTGGTAATCACTTTACGAACAAATAAATATACACCAGCTATTGTGACCAACCCACCAACTACAAATATCGCGATTAGTAAATACGTCATATCATTTATATAGGTGATTATATCACTTCTATCGGTTACAATCTTAATATAACCCTCTATTTCACCTTCGAAATCCTCAAAGGGGTATAGTGTTATTCCACTTTGATCATCGTCACTAACAATGTAAACAACATCTCCATCTTCCACCCTCTCTAATTCCTGTTCACTTACTTGCCACTCATCTTCATCCTCTGTCGTTCCAGTTATCAGTCCTTGATCAGCATTCATCAATTCTGTTTCATCAAACTCTTCCTGTTCAGCAAAAGTATAGAGAAAATATTCACCACCGAACTGTTCCTGAAGACCCGATAAAAAGTCATCACCAAAATCTGATCCGAACTCAAAAGAACCTATATGCTCTCCTTCGTAAAACATGGGGGTAACTACTCTAAATCCATAACCTCCCATACCTCTTTCTATTCCCATAGTGATCTCTTGATCTTCATTGGCTTGATTTACTGTCTCTCTGAAATCACTTAAATCATCTCCATAATCTTCTGGCATATGTAGTCTCAAAAATGAGTTAGAATCTACAGTGTGAAACTGCATCTGTGCCACCTGATCTTCTACAGATTGATATACCGGTAACAACAGATCAGATAATTCGTCTCTATTTTCCTCCGCAAAGAGTTCTTGAATTTGTTCATTTTCTGCTATGCTTTGTACCGACACTTTCGTATTATCAAATTCTTCTTGTAAAATAGTATCGATTGAATCAGCCATTAACTGTGATTCTTGTTCTTCCTGTTCGCGCATCAAATCAGTAACTGTATTCACCAAAAAAATGCCAATGACGGCAAAAACCAGAGCCGAAATTATTGCTACCAGGCCTAATAATTTTTTGTCCAAAGACATAAAACCTCTCCCTTCCGATATTTTTCAGATATCAGCGTTCATTTTAAATTAGTTATAAGAGAATATAAATCTGTTGAACAGTTGTTTTATATTAGTCTGAAAAATCATTGTAGTTCATAAGCAAAAGTGACTCGATTACCCTTGTTATTGTAAAAAAGGATTCCTCCGCACATTTTGGCTAATAGTATACCTCGACCCCTCTCACCATCACCAAGGACTGATTGAGAAGTCATGACTTTTTCTTCCCAATTAAAGCCTTCACCTTGGTCTTCGATTATAACTTGCACATAACGCGGTGCTGACTTAAACCAAACTCTAATTTTCTTGTGATAGTTCCAAGTGTTACCGTGTTCCATTGCATTGGTAGCCAATTCATGTACTCCCATTACGAACATTTCTGCTCCTTTTAATTTCTCACCAAAAAAATCTTCTAAATCCTCTCGCAAAACTTCTAGATTTTCTATTTTACTCTTATATTCTCGGTACATCTCTTCTTTGTCTTGAGGTTCAAACTGAACTAACAATAAAGTGATATCATCATCTCCTTGAAATGAGCCATTAAATTCCTTAAAATTATTCTGGATAATGTTAGAAATTACTTCAGGCGACCAAAAATATTTATTTACAAATACATCCTCTAGTCTAGTTTTGTACATTTGCTCGTTTTGTTCTTGTTCAGTAATCCCATCAGTATTGAATAAAATTGTAGTATCAGGTTTGATAGTAAACTGTTTATTTTCATAATTGAGTAGTTTTTCTGGTATGGATGATGAAATAGGCAAACCTTTTGCGGCAAGCTTAATTTTATCCTGTCCGTTATACATCATAAGAGGAGTATCTTGAAATCCTGCTCCTGCATATTTTAAAGACCATGAACCTAAATCGATCACTGCTACAAATATACATATCATATAATCTTCAGGATATTTTTCGGTCATATAACGTTTGGCGAGATAGTTAATGATTTCGCTCGGAGAGGTTTCTGCTTCAGATGAGATAGAAAGATAACTTCTGATAGTATTTTTTACAAATACGCTCATCATTGCTCCATCTAGACCATGTCCCGAAACATCTGATAAGTAAAGAACCACTTCATTTTCAGACTGGATTACATCATAAAAGTCACCACCTAAATTCTGAGCTGGTTGAAAATGGCTAGCAAAAGAAATATTTTCTATTTCAGGAAACTTTGTAGGTAATAAACGTTTGTGAATATCCCAAGCTCGATTGATCTCATTATTTAATTTCTGATAGAGTTTTTCTAATTGGTTTTTCTTATTTTCCAACTCAAAATTGTAATCATTAATCTTTTTCTCGTACTTCTTACTTTTAGTTATGTCTAAAGTGGTTTCTACTATCCCGATGATATTTCCTTTGTCATCTTTTACTGGATTACCAGTGCTCTGCCATATATATCCAGAAGGAGTTTCCACTTCTTTTGTACATGGCCTTCCCGTTTGCATGGCTTCTATCACCGGACAATCAGGACAAGGTTCATTCTGATCACGCCATATGGGATAACAATTTTTCCCAATCAGTTTATCCTTCTCCATCTCGACATAATCAGCTGCAGCTTGATTGGCCCATATGACACGCAAATCTTTATCTAAATACATAACTTTTTCTTCAAGGCTATCTAAAATCATAGTCCTTTCTTGCTGCAATCTATCTAACTCATGAGTTCGTTCTGCAACTCTTAGTTCTAAATTGTCGTGAGCTTCTTGCAAGTTTTGTTCGGCAATTACTCGATCAGTTATATTAATATGTGAAACTACTGCCCCCCCTTCTTCCCGTTCTAGAGGTGTTACTCTCATCAAAAACCAGCGCTTTTCTTCCGGTGAATGACAGGGATACTCCATTTCAAACAAGTTCTGATCATTTCTTAAAACTGAGCGAATTCCGTTCATAGCATTTTGGGCATCATCGTATTCTGTAGCATTAGGATCACAATTACAGGCTTCAAAATAGTTGCTACCAACACTAATTGAGCTCATGTTAGTGGCATCATTATCTCGGGCAAACCTCTCCCACGGGGCGTTGAACACAATTATACTACCCTCTTTGTCCAGAACACTAATGTGAGAATCTAAAGAATCCATTATAGCTTTCCGTAGTTCTTCACTTTTTTCTAGTTCTTTTTGAGCTTCTTTTACAACTTGCAAGTCCACGTAAGTTATAACCGCTCCATCGATCTGTCCATTTTCATTCAGGTATGGAAGGATCCGCTGCAGTAAGGGATGTCCATCTCTAGTAGTTACTTCTTCTTCTTTTATTTCATTATTAGATATTACCTGATTAACTTTATCAAGTAAAAATTTGCTGTTCCCAATTAAATTGGTGATT
>CAZKUS010000208.1:0-4186 GCA_964556025.1 uncultured Clostridia bacterium
TTAAATCCAGACCAGGTAACCCTCACCCTCTTTTTGACAGTTTCATAGCTCATTCTATAAAAAACAGCCAATCATCTTAAGATGATGGCTGTTTTTTTAATGAACCATTTTGTTGCTCTCTGATTACCGCTACAAAATCCGGGAGCACTTTAAACAAGATGTGATCACCATTTGTCACATCTTGTTCAGGGTGAAAATGCATCTTCAGTTTCTGTTCATCACCTTCACCTGTATCAACTCTAACCACTGCATCCACAGTCACACCTGTAAAAGTGTATTCTTGCACAACTCCTTCATAGGGACCACTTTCATCGTATTCAATACTTTCGGGTCTAATAGAAACAGATACCTGTTCACCGGGAAAATGACCATGAGTGTGCTCACAAGGTATAGTTCCTATATCTGTAATTACAGATCTTTCGTCTTCTCCAATTATACCGGCCAAAATATTAGTCTGACCGACAAAATTAGCCACAAAGTTATTCTCAGGATATTGATAAACCTCTTTGGGAGTTCCTTCTTGCTGCACTATCCCGGTGTTCATTACCATAACTCTATCAGAAATCGCTAAAGCATCTTTCTGATCATGAGATACTAATACTGCAGTTGTACCCGCTTCTTTAATTATACGTTTAACTTCAGTACGCATGCTTGCTCGCATATCAGCATCTAAGTTACTAAATGGCTCATCTAACAGCACTACAACAGGCCTCGGTGCTAAAGCTCGTGCCAGGGCAACTCGCTGCTGTTGGCCACCTGATAGCTCATTAGGATATCTATCTTCAAATCCGGTCAAACCTACCAAGTTTAAGACTTCAGCAACTCGGCCTTTCTTATCTTTCCCTTTATAACCAAAGCCGACATTATCAAATACGTTTAGATGTGGGAAGAGAGCATAATCTTGAAATACCATTCCCACACCGCGTTTTTCCGGCGGAACCCATATATTCCCATCACTAACTGGTTTGCCATCCAAAGACACAATACCCTTTTCCGGACGCTCAAAACCTGCAATCATTCTCAAAGTAGTAGATTTCCCGCAACCACTGGGACCAAGAAGAGTAATAATCGCTCCTTTTTCCACTGTCAGGTCTAGATTTTTAACCGCTGGTTCATCACAGCCAGGATAGGTCTTACATACTCCCTGTAATTCTATAGTGTTCATAACTTCACCCCCTAGTACTTATTCAACATATATCTCAGAGGAATAAGTGAAACCAAAATAATCAACAATGCGCCTGGTGCCGCCATGTGATATATACCATCATGAGCATCGGAATATATGCGTACAGCCAGTGTATCAAACCCCGGAGGTCTAAGCATCAAGCTAGCCGGTAATTCTTTTAAAGAACTGACAAATACCAATGCTCCACCGGAAAGTATGCCCGGCAGCATATTGGGAAGAATCACTTTAAACATAACTTTCCATGGCGGATATCCTAGACTTCTAGCCGCTTCATCTATTTTAGGAGAGATTAGACTCAGAGAGGAGTCTCCCGCCTGTAAAGCTTGTGGCAAAAACCGGACTACTAAAGCCAAAGCTATCATTAAAAAAGTACCATATATCCAAGGCAGATGATTATTAAATATAAATACAAATCCCAAAGCTACAATGACTCCAGGTAGAGCATAGCCGGCATAACTGAATTTATTTATAATATTGGAAAGTGAAGATGGATATCGAGATTTCAAGTAGATAATCGGCATAGTAAACACCATACAGATTAATGCAGCCACTCCTGATACCAATAAGCTGTTCACTGCATATTCTATAAAATCAGCATCTAAAGCACCCATTCGGATACCAATATTGGACCAGTAAATCAACACTCCTACAGGTATTAACACAGAAAAAATAAATACACCAATAACATATAATAAAGCTAAAGGTTTCCATTTACCTAAATTTAATATCATAGGTTTTCTTTGACTGTTAGAGGTTTGATAAAATTTACTTTTGCGCCTAGTTCTGGATTCCAGCCACATTATTACCACTGTGAGCACAATTAGCACTAGACTGAGCACTGAAGCCGAAGCAGTATCAAAGCCCGCTCGTTGAAAATATATTGCTGCAGTAAAAGTAACATATCTGAGCATGGAAATAGCACCGAAATCAGAAAGCACATACAGTGAAACTAAAATTGCTCCCGCTCCTATAGCCGGACGAAGCATAGGTAAATTCACTTTTCTAAAAATCTCCCAAGAACCCATCCCTTGAGACCTGGCTACTTCTTCAAAGTTTCGATTCATTTTACTCAATGAAGCACTAGCAATTAAAAACACATAAGGATAAGTGAAAAAAGTCATCACTAAAAACACGCCTGCAAAAGAGTAGATATTAAAGGAATATTCACCCAACAGCCCAGTTAATAGCTGTGATTCTGACCAAAAGCCCTGCAGCCAACCACTAGGGCCTAACACAATAATAAAAGTCACTGCACCCACATAAGGTGGTATCACTAGTGGAAGTGCTAACAACCAACGCCAGATATTCCTTCCGGGCACATCTGTCCTCACTACTATCCAAGAAAGTGAAACACCTAGAATCGTTGCAGCAACTGTCACAGCAACAGTTAAAGATAAAGTGTTCCACAATAGTCCGGGGATCCTTTCATCAAGTAACCGGAGCCAGCTATCTGCTCCTGCAGAAATAGACTGCCAAATCACATATATGATGGGGATTATCATTATTAAAGAAACGCCCAAACTTAAAAAGAGGAGAGGAAAACCCGGTGGGTTTCCCCTCCAAATTGTAAGCCATTTACTAGTTAGCCAGTACAGCACCTTTTTAAGTCGACTATTTTTTTGTATTTGACATGAACTATCATGTTTGATGTTTTTATTATTTTCATTTCTTTTTTCCATATTAATCACCCCTCACAATCCGGGTGGAATGTAATACTATCTAAGTTCTAAGTCCAGTCCTGATTGTTCGATCAAATCTGTGGTGTCTTCATAATAATTTCCTAACTCTCGAATAGGCATATCTTGTATATTCAACTCATCAGTTTCCACGATATGAGGTTCAACTTCTGAGGGATAATCAACACCGTATTCAGAGTTTATTAGCAATTCTAGAGACTCTCCTACAAATTCCACTTGATTCTCCTCTTCCAACAACCATTCTAAGAATTTCTTAGCATTTTCTTCATTGGGGTCGTCTTTAACTAGTCCAGCTCCCGCAGCGTTAGCAACAGTTCCCATCTCATCTTCACCTTGGTCTAAGTAGATAAAGCCTACATTATCATCTTCAGGTTCCTTTAACTGCTGATGAAAGTAATAGTTATTAACTAATCCAAAAGCATGTTCTCCCGATCCTACTGCTCTACGTACATCACTGTGTCCTTCATAAATTCCATCGGCATTTTCTCTAATAGAAGAAACCCATTCAGAAGTTTTTTCGTCTCCCCATTCATAGCGAAGGGCAGATACATGACCGATCATCCCCCCATTTCCACCGCGAGTTATGGCAAAGCCCCCTTCTACATCTGACCATTCAGGGTCAAATAGATCTTCTCCGCTGGTAGGCATTTCCTCTTCAGAAATTAAATCCTTATTGTAAATAAATCCTCGAGACCTTAATGAAATAGCAAAATACGAATTGTCTTCAGCTTTAAATTCTTCAGGTATAGTTTCAATTCCATGGGGATCAGAACCCTGCAGTAAACCCTGTTGATCTAAGTATCCCAGAGCTCCTAAATCATTGGAAATAAATATGTCCGCCTGAACATTATTGGCTTCTTCTTCTATCTGTTGAGGATCAGCTCCGTGCAGTGTATCCACCTCAATGCCCGTTTCTTCAGTAAATTTATCCAACAGATCCTCTACAAATCGCTCATTACGTGCAGAATAAACGACCAAGTTATCATCATCTCCTCCACAACCACTCAAAAGTACTAAACCAGTTACTAAGGTAATAACTAGAACAGCTACTAGAGCTTTTTCCATTTTGATTAAGTATTTATGCACTATTAACACTCCTTCTAAAATTTTTATTTTGGTCCTACTAATTTTTGATATAGGCTGTGTTAAAGTTGAATGTTGATAGCTAAACTCTTCAATTTCAAACCGATGTTTCGGGCTGGTACATCTTAACGATCCAACAGTAGAATTAAAGTTAAATAACAGGATGTTATTTGCTGATCATGCTCAGGGATGAGCAGTTGATCAGGAAGCTTTAATTCTA
>CAZKUS010000209.1:0-4179 GCA_964556025.1 uncultured Clostridia bacterium
CAGTTAATACATTATTCAGGTTTCCCCCTCTTGTTATTTGCGAGAATTTTTGAGCATCCAAAGTGTCAAGACTTATATTAACACGTTTCAAACCTGCGCTTTTCAACTTAGCAGCATGATCTGCCAACTGAACTCCGTTTGTAGTCATGGAAATATCATCAATACCAGGAATTTCAGAGATAGACGAAACCAATTTTGAAAAATCTTTTCTTACCAAGGGTTCTCCCCCGGTAAATCGTATTTTACTGACACCAAACTGCACTGCGGTTTTTGTTATTTTGTAAATATCTTCAAAGTTGAGTATCTGATTGTGAGATAGCTTTTTTATCCCAGAAGAAGGCATACAGTAAAAGCATCTTAGGTCACACCTATCAGTAATGGAAATCCTTAAATACTCAATTTTTCGACCAAATTCATCCGTATTCATAGTCGTTGCCTTAGTCATTGTATTCCCCCCAAAGTGAAACATCAACTGCTTGGAAACAGTTGATGTTTGTTCTCCTTTCCAAGCATGGGAGGAAATAAAGTTTCCCTTATTTCCCACCGGCCATCCTCCATAGGTATAGATACCCGTAGGAAAATTGGCTCGGAGAAATTAACTATGCAGTTGTCGATAATATTTTTGGGCTTTTTGTAATTGCTCTGGAGTATTAACATTGAAAAAAGACATAAGAGTTGGATCATAAAATTCACAAAACTGTTCAGAAACTTTTAAAACTCGATAATAATCAAGAGCATCTATTATTTTATACTGTTCAGACAGCAAATTGTGTTTCATAACTTGTAGACAATTTTTATGATATAATGCAAATAGTGGTTCAAAATGTTCTCCAATAACTGGTATGACTACATCCCATGTTTTTTTCCTATTATCATGGAGCTGATAGAGCATAGCCTTAACTAGTTCATAACTAATAAAAGGCATGTCCCCAGCAAATACAAATCCATACTGATAATTTATTTCTTCAAGACCAGCGTAAATTCCTCTAAGAGAGCTTTTTTTTAAATGGGAAAATTTATCTTGTGTTATTTTTATTTTACCACAAGGATCGTAAAATTTGTATCTTTCTGGGTCATTGGTTACTATCACGATATCATCAAATAATTGGTAAAGTGAATCAATTATTATATCTATCATGCGCTTACCATTAAATGTAATCAGATTTTTATCACAGCCCATCCTACGACTGTTTCCACCAACCAAAATCACTGCTGAACTAATTGTATTCATTTGCATCTCCCCACTTACCTATCTTTTATTCTGTTTCAGCTTCTTCCAATTCGGCTAACATTTCATCTGCACTCATGGGACCAGGTTGAAATGACAATACATTTTCATCTTGATCGACAATATAAGCTACAGGGAAACCCATAACTGAATAATCATCCATCACTGAACCTTCTTTATCCATTAACACCGGAAAGTTGTAATCATCATCTTCTAATATAGATTGAATATCATCTCTGTCTTCCATAACATTGACAGTATAAAGACCCCGGTCATCCTTACCCGATAGTTCTTCATACACTTCCTGAACTTCATCCATCTCTTCTATACAAACAGGACAAGTACTCTGCCAAAATTTGATTAACACACGCTCTTCTAAGTCACCGGGTACTTCAATTTCATTCCCCTCCAAGTCTTCCATGACATGAGAGGTGATGTCAAAATCAATATCCAACCCTTCTCCTATATCCTCTTCTTCTTCTATTTGTTCATCCTTTTTTCCCTCTTTATCTTCATTAAATTCGTCAACCGACTTTTTTTGTTCGGTTTGCGATTCATCTATCTCTTCCTCCCCATTATCCAATAGCAAATCATCATAATTACAGCCAGTTAATACAAGTATCGAACTTAGTAACATTATAGCCAAAACTAAGATCAGGTTAAACTTTCCTTTCATAAACTTCCCCCCTTTTACTTGATATTTTACATTTGATACCAATAAATTTAAACTATATTTTATTCATGTCTTTAATTTACCAAGTTAAATAACCATAAACTCAAATCCGCAAACCAGTCAAACAACACTAAAATCCCTATAGCTACCAAAAAAACAGCTCCAATTGAATTCATTACTGGCAAGTACTTATTTAGAAATTGTAAACGATGATGGAGTAAATTTAAAAATAGAGCTAACAATAAAAAGGGAATGGAAAAACCCATAGAAAATACTCCCAGTAACATCATACCTTGATAAACTGTATCCGATTGGCTGGCATAAAGTAAAATAGAGAACAAAATAGCCGTAGTACATGGACTCCAAGCAAATGCAAAAGTCGTTCCAAACAGAGTAGACGAAAAAAACCCAGGGTTTTCAGGTATAAAATTTATTTTTTTCTCTTTATTCAAAAAAGGCAGTCTTAAAAAACCACCCAATTGCAAACCAAAAAATATTATAAGTATACCTGCTGCAATTCTAAAGTAATTTTGTTGAGCCTCCAAAAAGCCGCCAATACCTGTAGCAGTTGCACCGAGTAAAACAAATACTATGGTAAAGCCCAAGACAAAGCCCAGGGCATTTATCATTGCCCTGGTTTTGTTAGCTCCTTTTTTCACTTCTTTTATAGACGAACCCGCAATATATGAAATATAAGCAGGATACATCGGCCAAACACAAGGACTAAAGAAAAATAAAAGTCCCGCTGCAAAAGCTATTGGCGCAGAGATTGATTCTACCATTGCAATCTCCCCTCTCCCATTAAAATCACTGTTTTGTTAATTTATCAGTTGGTTTTTTATTAGATAACTTTTTCATCTCTTTCGAAACTATCCCACCTATTTTTCCAGTTTCTTCAGCAGTCAAATTAGCCCAACCGTGTTTAAGAACTCTAGCACCCAACCCCATATTTATAGCCGTTTTCCATTTCAGAGTTTCTTTTAACCTGATTAGATCATCATTATTTATATCCGTGGATCTATTTTTTGTCATAAAAACCCCCCTGATTAATTTTCAATATACAATATTTACAATTAGTTTACGTGCTTTAAGTAATAATCATACAATAATTACCTAACTAATAAATCGATGTTGTTATATGCTATTACTACCAACATAATGAGCAAATAAATTAATCAGGGACTAAATCAAATTCAATTCATAATTCAGCTGTATTTTTGGTAATTTAACATAATGTCTCCGATAAATCACCAAAAATACAGCTGATAATCAATTATTACCAGTTCTCCTTCATTTTCCAGCATATCTATAGTTTTTTGCAAAACCTTGTCTAAGTACGATTTGTCGTTGCCTACTACAGCAACTCCTATAACAGCTCTCTGCCACTTATCTTGATGATCCACTTCTGCAACAGTCAAATTGAATTTATTCTGTACTCTTGTAATCACGCTTTTTAAAATTTTACGTTTTTCTTTTAAAGAGTTCACACCTCCTATATTTATATCAATTTCCATTATCCCCACTTCCATTTGTACTTCACCTCAAAAAATATAATTTTAAATGATATTATCAAATACTTGCCTAAAAAAGTCAATAGATTTGATTAGACAAATAAGCTAATGTCATTTGCTAAAATGCTCAAAGCTTAACAATTGAACAAAAAGATTTCAAAAAAAAGGCGGCCTTTTCACAAGACCGCCTTTTCAGGGTTTAACCCCATTTACCTTTTCCTACATGGACTTCTACTTCAGCTTTAGCTGATTGTTTTAACACATTTGATTGTTCTTTAGCCTGTTTAAACAAGGCAAGACAACCTGGATCTAAATTGATCTCAATACCAGCATCTGAGATATCTTCAACCTGTTCCATAATCTCACATAATTCCATTAATAATGAATTAGTTTCACGAGATTTTTCAACTAATTCTCGGTCGTTTTCCTGCAATTCAGTGAACTTTTCTTTAGGAGCACCACATCTTGGACACTCTTCAGGCGCTTCTTCAACATCCAAAATCAAATTACATACTTGACATTTAAACATATACCTCACCTCACATTTTTGAAAATAAAAATTACTATTATCTTTAATTATGTATTCTAGTTAATTAAATAAAATCCTGCCTAAATTTACTATAACAGTTCTAAAATTTTGATTTAGTTAAAGGCGCTGTTATATTCTGTTGTTGATGGCTGAACTCTTCAATTGAACGAATTTTGTGTAGGGTTGATAGTACATCTTAACGATCCAACAGTAGGATTATAGTCAAATAACAGGAAGT
>CAZKUS010000210.1:0-1409 GCA_964556025.1 uncultured Clostridia bacterium
TCTTGGTAAATCTTATTGGCAAGTTTTTGAAAACCTTTCACATTAGCAACTTGGGCATCATCAACAAGGACCATATTTGGGAAACTATTTGTAATATAAGGGCTTAAAGTTTTGCCGCCACCACCAGTCAATAAAATTCGATCGAATTGTTTAAAGTCCCACTTAGATTCAATTTCTGTAGCAATTTTTCCTGCGACCATTCTAAAGGCATTATCTATCAAAGTAGATATATCATGTTCTTGGCCAGCTATTTTTATTGTTTTGCTATTAATACACTCATCTAATTGGTGGTCTTCTTTATCTATCTTATACTCTCTCAGCAATCTTTCACCTACAATTCGATAGATGGTACTTAAAGCTGTTGTTGTTGAAAAACTTAGCCTGTCAATGTATTCAGTATTATTTGAAACAGCTAAGTCAGTGGTTTTAAAACCAATGTCTACAATACCAACCATTTGATTGGTTAAATCTTGATCAACAATTTCCCCTGAATTGTTTAACAGTAGATTGAATAAAGTGCCAAAAGGTTGTGGTACAATTTTAGCATTATTAACATGAAAGGATCGTTCCCACAATTTATCGTCTTTCCACATCCTGGTCTTATAGTTTCCTTCAAGGGAATTCTTCCAATCATCTTTATATGCTGCATAATAGTTAGTTGGTAAACCTGTGACTAAATTGAACTGTTGTTCATCGCGCTTACTTAACAGGTTTAGGGCTGTTAGCATTAATACCTTAGAGTTTTTATCTTTTGATCTATCTTGATCTAAAGATCTTGAAGCAATTTCACTTTGTCTGATTGCTAAGTCTCCTACGAAAAAGGATTCATTACCAATTTCAATGTGTAAATTTTTCAAAGTATCAGTTTCTAGGAACATGTCACTTTTGTACTGAATATCGCCACCTAAGCCAACAACACTTGGGAAAATGTACTCCTTACTATCATCTAAATACTTTACAAAACCGTACCCCAAGTCTACTCCTACTTTCTGAGTAGAAGACTGCTTGTCCTCCTTACCAAAATCTTCTGCTGGCTCATTAGAAGTGTCTATACTACTATGCATTTCCATATCACTTGGAGTGTTTTGTTCCCACTCTGTCATAGTTTATGAACCTCCTTTCAGGAGAATAATAAATATTTATTATAATCTCAATAGATCTTCAAAACCTCTTCAAAACCTCTTTAAAATCTATTGATAATTAACTTAAGGAAACTTTAATCTGATTGATCTAATTGCTTTTCAAGGGATTTTTTTGTGATCCGTAGGACTGTTTCTCTTTTTTGATTTTTGACTAAACACTTCGGTCGATAGGTGCAACTTTGACAGTCTGATCGATCAAAATATGTGATGTTAATCTTCTTTTTTGGTCGAAACGTACTTTTAGTTGGTGTTTTACCTGCAGGACAT
>CAZKUS010000210.1:1509-4172 GCA_964556025.1 uncultured Clostridia bacterium
AATCTTCTTTTTTGGTCGAAACGTACTTTTAGTTGGTGTTTTACCTGCAGGACATGTTTCAACTTCAAACTTATCATTAATCTGAAAATCTGCTAAACTAATGTTTTTTAATGAAGATTCGTCATTTTCACTATCAGGTTCTTCTTTATCAGTTGTTTTACTTTCTATAATGCTATCTTCTTTAAATTCTTTAGTACCAATATCTTCTGATTTAGCGCTATCTGCTTCTATGTCATCCCGCTGGTCACTTTCCTCTTGAGAAGAATCTTGAATCTGTTGCTTCTCTGCCTGGTCTTCACTAATCTTTGTTTCCTTATCACTAATCTTTGTTTCCTTATCAGTATCTTGTTCAACAGATCCTTTATCTTCTTGCTGGTTATTTTCTTGAGGTGTAGTCTCTTCTTTGTTTGTAACTTTCTTCGTTTTACTCATTTCTGAATACCCGTCAAAACTGGCACCTGATTCAATAAACAGTCTGGGTGCTTTGACATCACCAATGACTTCTGCTGTAGCTAATATTTCTAAACTTTCAGTAGCTTCAATATTACCAGTTACTTTCCCAGCAACGGTGACATTTTTCCCAGTGGCATGGGCGAAGACTTCTGTAGTCTCCCCAAATATAAGGTCTCCTGCAGCAGAAATAATATCATCTTGTTCGGCTTTGATTGTGCCATCAATTCTAATAGTGCCACTTGAGTGAATTTTACCTGAAACCTCAGTGTTACTTCCTATAATGGTATGAATCTTGTCAAAACTTATCTTTTTTTTTTCAGCATACTTGTCCTCCCCTCTATTTTTTTCTGTTATATTGGCCGATTTAAAGAAAATTTTGTTCTACCCCCTAAATAGGTTACCCCCTAAATAGGTTATCACCTAAAAGTTAATTTAGAACCTTTAAACATATCAAAGATTAACATTTGTCTACAATTTGGACGCATTCGAGTTAAAAATAAATATTTAAACATATGTGTATTCAAGTTCTTTATTGACTGCTTAAATTCCTGCCAATTTGACAAATTCTGTGTTCATTAAGTTTAACAATAACCGTATCACCACTAAAGACCTATTTATGAGATACATAATTAATAACTTGTGTAAATCTTATATTTTTCCACAGTTATCCACATAGGTTGTTAACAATTCTGTGGATAACTTTATCAAATGGCAGTTTCTCAACTACTCTTCCTTGATAACCAGTGGTGGTTTCACTACAGTTAATGGAATTTAGTACGCTTTCTTCAATGGCCTCTACAACGCCTTGAAACAGTTTGTCCATTAAACTTGGATGATCAATAAGAATGTTTTCTGCGTATTTTTTTACCGATGATTTATTATCACTGCTGACATGTGGATAAATATTTGTTGTAGAAAAGGCAACAACAACTTCACCACTTCCGTGAGAGGCGTATCCCCCTAGTTTTGACAGACCTAGAGGAGCCCTTTTAGCTAATCTATTCAGTTGTCGATTTTCTAAAGGTGCGTCTGTGGCAAGTATTATAATAATTGAACCATTAGAATCGGGCAAGTTGGGCTCATCATTTAGTCTTACATTCCTAAAATCCCACTGTTTTTCTTCACTATTGTTAGCATTATTCAATAACTTTTCCACATAGTTTCCTTGAATTTGGAATTGTTCTCTTTTACCAAAATTGGATAAGACCAATGCTCCCAGAGTGTATGTTAAGCCAGTTTTTTCATCAGTTATTACTCTAGATGAACATCCTATACCACTTTTATAACCGAAAGAGATCATCCCTTTACCAGCCCCGATACAACCTTCATGGGTTATGTCATCATTTGCCGTTTTTATAGCTGATAGTACGTCTTCAGTGTTTACAGTTCTAGTGTTGATGTCGTTTAAATAACCGTCATTGCACTCCAAAACTACGGGATTGATACTATTGATTCTGTATTTATTGTGACTGCTCTCTAACATATAATCAATTGTCCCATCGGCTACTTTGCCGACATTAAGGGTATTAGTTAGCATAATAGGAGTTTCTATATTACCGAGTTCATCTATTTGCAGAGTTCCAATACACTTTGTGAAACCGTTGAGTACATGAGAAGCAGCGGCCACTTTGTGTTGGAATAGATCTCCTGAATGAGGTAATATAGCGGTTACACCTGTACAACTTTCACCTTCTTTTATGGTACTATGTCCGGTTTGCACACCTATAACATCAGTTATACAATTTTTAGTACCTGTTGAAAGTGATCCTATTTTGAGTCCTTTAGCTCTTACTTTACAAAAAGTCATCAAAACCCCTCCCTGTGGAAAACTAGTAAAATCTAGTCTGATAACGTATTTCAACATACATATGGTTTTCCCTGTTAAATAACAATCAAACCCTTTAAAAACTGAAAATTGCCAAACCAATATAATTCGTGCAATAAATCACTGAAACCCTATTAAAAACATAAGAAATAGTAGCTATAATAGTGTAATTAAGAAGAAATCAGAGAAATAGAGAGATAATTGAATCTCACGGTCTTTGCAGAGCTATTGAGTTATGTGTAAGATGTATGAGTGAGAATGATTTTCAGTATCATCCCAGGGTGTCGATTATTACTTATATTAGGCTCTGTTATACTTCGTTGTTGATAGCTGAACTCTTCGATTGAACAAATTTTGTGTAGGGTTAATATTACATCTTAACGAT
>CAZKUS010000211.1:0-4139 GCA_964556025.1 uncultured Clostridia bacterium
TATTAATTACACTATCCTTATTGCTAATTTTTGTTGGATGCGCTGATCCAAGTGAGAATAAAGAAGAGTCTGAAGCTAGTGAAAATAACGAAAAAGCTAGCGAGTCTTCAAATGAACAAAGCGAAATTGTAAAAGAAGACGAAATAGAACTTTATTTTATAAAAGACACAGGAACTGAATTCGTAAAAGTGTCTGAAACCAGGTCAGTAGATACAATAACACCTAAAGAGACTATGGAGTTATTTTTAGAAGGACCTGAAAACGAAGACTACTTTGGGGCTGAATCTGCAGAAATAGAGCTGTTAGATCTTACAATTACAGATGAACTATTAGCTGAAGTAGATTTTTCGGAAGAATTATATGACTTGAGTTTAGGACACGAAGCCGAGTCAAGATTTGTAGACAGTATAGTATACACCTTAACTCAATTCGAAGGTATCGAAAAAGTAAAAATATTAGTTGAAGGTGAAACGGCTGAACCCATATCGGGACATATTGATATCTCAGAACCACTTACTAGACAAGATGATTAATTAAGAAAGCGCTGTTTATTCTGTTGTTGATAACAATAAAATTTCAACTCCAATACAGCTAATTAAGAAAAGAGCTGGGGTATCCCCAGCTCTTATTGGTGACTTCACTTGTGAAAATCCAAAATAAAAAGTATAATCAGTAATCAGATCCAATTTTTTTGTTTTGCTCAATTAAAGTTATATATTGATATCAAGATTAAATATAAGTGATTGGAGTGTAATTTGTGAATTTTAAATTTGATTACGTAGTTTTAGTAATAGCCATTATAGTACTTACCTCTTCACTATATGGGCTGATAAGTAATTTAATAGCAGGGACATATTCTTTTGGGAATTATGATTACGGTTTACTGATCGGTATTGCATTGATTTTCTTTTATTTAAAAGGTGGTTCCCGCTTACGAAAAAAATAAGCAACAATATCTCCATCAAGTCATAATTTAAAGGGGATATTGTTGCTTAAAATCAGTTCAACTTAAAGTCACTATTCACTTTAAAACCAAAAATCCCAATCCCACCAACTTGGTTCTTCTATATAAGGACAATCTTCATCAGAACAGTCTCGATCTGGTGATGTACCCTCGATAAATATTTCATCTTTACTACCAGCAGTACAGTTTTCTGACTGAATTACCCCCGTTTCTTGGCAAATAGTTTTTTCCACTATATTATCGGGTCTCGCAAAATCTTCAGGGGGAATATCTTGAGAAGCTTTTTCCATAAATTCAGCCCATAATGGTGCTGCTAAGCTCCCTCCTGTACCTTCTAAAGGCTCTTCCTCATCATCGCCAACATACACCCCTACTACGAGTTCAGGTGTGTAACCCACCATATATGCATCTCTAAAACCTTGAGAAGTTCCAGTTTTACCTGCTGCCGGTCTTTCCAAAACATCGTTGACATGTTCAGCAGTTCCATCTGATGCCAGGACATCTTTCATCATATCGGTCATTAAATAAGCTACTCCTTCATCCATAACCTTTTCTTTCTGGGTGGAATTATCTATTAACTCATCCCCATTATCATCAAAAACTTGCTGGAGAATGACAGGTTCTACCTTATGTCCTCCATTAGCAAATGCAGCATAAGCGGCAGTAAGCTCTAATAAAGTCACTTCTGAAGTTCCTAAAGGTGTGGACATATGTGTACTAATTGAACTTTCTACCCCCAACCTATCAGACATTTCTACCGCGGCTTCTCCCCCTATCTCTTGATTTAGTTTTACAGCCGTTATATTACAAGATTCTGCTAAAGCTTGTCTTAAAGTCAATTCGTCATCATGAAATCCGCCATCAAAATCAGTAGGTTCATAGGGATCATCCATACCGTCTTCTTGAAGTGAAATAGGTTCACAATCAAAAGTATCAATGGGAGTGTAATTATCTTCCATAGCTGCGGCATAAACTATAGGTTTAAAAGCTGACCCAGGAGATCTTTTCATATTAACCCTATTCAGCATTGTCTCTTGATAATCACGTCCACCTACCAAAGCCTTGATTTCGCCATTATTAGGATCTAAAGCCACTAAGGCACCTTGAGGTTGTTTACTCCCATCCTCACCTTCACTATTATGAGGTAATTTATCTTCCAATAATTGTTCCGCAATTTCCTGCATATTAGGATCGATTGTGGTATAAAAATCCAATCCACCCTTTTGCACTATATCCGGATCATCTTCTATAACTTCATCTAGTTCCTGATTCATTATCTGTCCCACTACATAATTACTTTTCCTAGGTAAACTAGATTCCTCACTAAATTCTATCTCATCATTCAAGGTCTGTTCTCGCTCTTCTTCATCAATAAAACCCTCTTCTACCATCAAATTAAGTATAACCTGTTTACGGTTGAGAGCAGACTCTTCATTGATAAAGGGAGAATAATATGCAGGACCTCTAGGGATACCAGCCAATAAAGCCGCTTCCCCTGTTGATATCTCTGAAGCTGATTTGTCAAAATAAAGCTGTGATGCCTCCTCTATACCATAAGTGGAATGACCATAGTAGATAGTATTTAAATACTTCTCCATGATTTCATCTTTGGTAAAATTACGCTCTAAATGGACGGCAATAACCGCTTCATCTAACTTCCTATGCCAGGTCCTGTCATTACTTAGATACAAATTTTTAGCTAATTGCTGAGTTATAGTGCTCCCACCTTGAGCTATACGTCCTTCTTTGACATTTTGATAAGCTGCTCTTGCGATACCAGTAAAATCAAAGCCATGGTGTTCGTAAAAGTTACTGTCTTCTACGGCTAAAGTTGCCCAGATAACCTGTTCGGAAACTTCATCCAGAGAAACTTTAGTTCGATTTTCTACAAATTGCGTAGTCATTAATTCACCATCATCATAGTGAAACCGTGAGGTTTGAGATTGTTCTGCATCTGGCAGATCATCCATACTGTATACCATATAAGCAAAAAAACCTAATCCACCACTTACTGATACTGCTATAATTATCAGAACAGCTACTACCAAGCGCAGCCAATTACTCTTCAACTTGCTAATCATTGTATTTATCATAAGTATCATCCTTCTAGAAAATATTAGTGCACATAAAATTATCTGTTGTATAGCTTTTATAGTCTTTTTCCTATTTTACTACAAAAAATTATTTAAAGTAAGGCCTGTTGACTCTTTATTCCAAATTTGATAATGTAAATGCATGTGTAAAGACAGGTATAAAGCAGGAGGTTCATTATGGAAGCAGAAACTAGAAGACAACAGATTTTAAAACTATTATTGGAGCATAATCCAGTTACAGGTAATCAATTAGGTGAGAAGTTTGAAGTAAGTAGACAGGTTATAGTACAGGATATAGCTCTGCTAAGAGCAAGAGGTTATGATATAATAGCAACTCCACAAGGGTACATTAATCAATCAGGTAATCAAACAGAAGATTCTTATACCTTCACAATAGCTAGCAAACACGAGGAAGAGGGAATTCAAGAAGAATTAGCTACCATTGTTGACCTTGGCGGAACTATTCTGGACGTAATAGTAGAACATCCCATATACGGCGAACTAAAAGGACAATTAATGATTAAATCCAGAAGAGATATTCAATTATTTATAGATAGATTACAAGATACCAAAGCAAATCCATTAGCGACCCTGACAGAGGGTATTCATCTTCATACAATTAAAGCTCCTGATAAAGAAGCAATCACTGAAATAAAAAATGCTCTAAATGCTAAGAACTTTCTTGTAAATGACAATAATAATCACTGATCATTAAATTCTAAGTATATTTCAAAACAAGCATTTAAGGTGATATTCAAGTTTTTATTGCTATTAACAACAGAATATAACAGCGCCAACGCTTAAAATTTTTTCGACTTATGTGTAAAGACAGGTGTGTTGACACCAATCCATTTTGAGACTTCATCTTAACTACCTCTTGTTAACTAATTTTTACTCACTGGGAAAGGGGAGAAAACCCATGACTAACAAATTTGAGTTAAGTAAAGATCTAAATGAAATTAAAACAAAAATAATTGAACTTAAAGACCAACAAGATGCTGCTATTCTGGCTCATAACTATCAGATACCACAGATACAAGAAATAGCTGATTTTGTAGGTGATTCCTTTGAGCTATGTAAAA
>CAZKUS010000212.1:0-4138 GCA_964556025.1 uncultured Clostridia bacterium
TGATGTTATGTCGAATGAAAGACCCTATAAAAAATCTAAATCCATAGATGAAATTATTGAAGAATTTAAAAATTGTGCAGGTAGTCAATTTGATCCTGAATTAGTGGATGTATTTCTCCATATAATAGAGAATAATTAATAGAGAACTTCAACTACTGAAGTGTCAAGTTAATGATTGGACCTCAATCTCAATTCGAGATAAAGGTCCTCTTAATTAAACGTTAATATTGCCTTCAAAATTAGATTGATCTCTTAAGGGCAAATAAAAATTCTAGTTAAAACAGTTATCCAATACAGCCCCCGCATTATAAGAGCTTCTTACAAAAGGTCCGGATGCTACATGTCTAAACCCAAGTTTCAAACCCATTTTTTGATATTTTTCAAAAGATGAAGGCTTTATATATTCCTTTACTTTTAGATGTTTATCAGAGGGACTCAAATACTGGCCTATGGTGAGAATATCACATTTAACTCTTCTCAAATCATCCATGGCTTGGTATATTTGATTATCAGTCTCACCTAGTCCGACCATTATTCCAGATTTTGTGAGGATTCGATTATCTGTTCTTTTCACATATGCTAAAACTTCTAATGACCTGTCATAATCTGCTTCTGGACGAACTTTAGAATATAACTCTTGAACGGTTTCAATATTATGATTGTAAACATCTGGATTTGAAGCAATTACTTTTTTTACTGCATCTATGTTCCCTTTGAAGTCGGGAGTGAGTACTTCTACTGTAGTGTTTGGGTTGTACTCCTTAATGTTTAAAACTGTTTTGGCAAATTGAACGCTGCCTCCATTATTTAGGTCGTCTCTAGTAACAGAAGTGATTACTACATGCTTTAGCTTTAGGTCTTTAACTGCTTGAGCAACCTTTTGAGGTTCTTCAGGATCAACCCAATCAGGTGAATTTCTGTTCACTGCACAAAATTTGCAATTTCTTGTACAATTTTCCCCTAGAATCATAAATGTGGCTGTTTTGTTCACATAACATTCCATTGAATTTGGACACTCTGCACTTTGACAAACTGTATTAAGGTCATATTTTTCAAGGATCTTCTTAGTCTCATAGTAGTTTTCATTGTTTTCGGTGGGGTGATCTTTCCGTAACCAACTTGGAAATAAATGTTGCGGTTTCATTTGGAAGAGTTCACTAAATTCATTTGTTAAATTAAACTTTAACTCCTCCATATTGACATCGGTTTTTAAGTGTTGTTTCATGGAGGTCACACCCGCATTTTGGATTCCACAAGGAATAATATATGAAAATGGAGTGAGGTCATTATTAACATTTAAAGCTATTCCATGATAAGTAATCCAATTTTTCACACCAATACCCAAAGCTGCAATTTTTTTATTACCAACCCAAACTCCAGTATAGCCTGACTTCCTATCTGCCTTAATCCCGTATAATTTTAATACATTAATCAGTACTTCCTCGTATTGATTAACAACTACATGTAAATCCTGCATGTGATTTTTCAGATCTAATATCGGATAACACACAAGTTGCCCTGGTCCATGATAGGTAATATCTCCTCCCCTGCTAGTTTCATATAATTCTACTCCTTTTTCCTCCAATTCCGTTCGGGATAAGAGAAGATTATTGAGTTGTTCTGAACTTCTCCCTAGTGTAATAACAGGGGGATGCTCTACAAACATAAGGGTATCGGAGATCTCATTATTTTTTCTTTTTTTCACCATATTCTTCTGTAATTCATAAGCTTCTTGATATGGAAAATTGCCTATATCTAAAACCTTCAATTCAACCATTTTAAATCACTCCAAAGCAAAAATATAAAAAGAAATGTGAAATACTTATATTATATTCTACGTCTATATTCTACGTCACATCAAGAATACCTTTTTTGAGTACCTTTAATTATAGCCGCTTAATTAATCAAAAATAGACCCTTTTTCAGTACGTTTATTACTATTATTTTACCGTGCTATTTTTAGTAAATAGACAAAATACAACATGAAAAGACAAAATTAAAATAATTTAAAGGGTTTTTGACATTGCGTGTAGAAAAATACTTTATGTTAATTAAGGAACTCTATCCTTTTTAAATAGACTCAACAAATTAATAAAATATTAACTTGATAAGGGCAAACCTATTGCGAAATAGGGACGCAAAGCCACGAGTCTTTGGTGATTTTTACTAGCACAAAGATAGTCGGGCTACCAAGGGAGCGACAGTGCTGTTTCTTCGTTGAAGCAGCATTTTTTTATAAACTTTTAAGCAATAGGTTGTGTTAAAGCTCAGCTATCAACAACAGAATATAACAGCGCCAAGCAATAAAATGATGATCGGTATTTGCGTTTGCTTAGGATTTAAGAAAATTTGTTCATATTATTAAAAATTTTAAGGAGAGGGGGTTAAAAATGATGAAAGACAGCATGGCTGTAGGACAAGAAACCGAAAAAAAAGAGAGGCAGTTTGTGGTGTTTAAGTTAGGTGAGGAATCTTATGGTGTAGAAATTTCACAAGTACAAACGATTGAAAGGATGTTAGAACTCACTTCCGTTCCCGATGCCCCAAATTTTGTAGAAGGTGTGACAAACCTACGGGGTGTAGTTATACCTGTGATTGATCTTAACAAACGGGTTGGTTTGCCTGGGACAGAAAAAACGGATCATACAAGGATTATCACAGTGAACATACAGGATATACAAATTGGCATGGTCGTTGATGAAGCATCTGAAGTCGTCAAAGTATCCGAAGAAGTTATCGAGCCTCCACCAACTATTGTAGGGAAGTCAAAGACCACTTATTTAGAAGGCGTCGCCAAGATAGAAAATCGATTACTTATTATTCTCGATCTATGTGAAGTGTTTCAAAAAGAAGAAATTAGCTCACTACAGGAAGTCTAGACATAATCAAACCTTAATAGTTTTGAACTTGATTTTCAAATAACCTGAGAGAGGGGTAAAACAATGGATGGAAAAGGTTTAGGCGTAGGCACGAAACTTACAATTTTATTTGTTATTATTTTGACACTTGGTATCGGTATTACAGGTATCATAAGCTACATGCAGTCTTCTGATGAACTGGTCAATTCTGCGGAAAATAATCTCATGGCTGTGCAGAACTTAAAACAGGATGCAATTGAAACGTATTTTGATGACACGGTCGGTGACAGTGAAATACTGTCTAATATGCCTATAGTAGAGGAGTCACTTCCAGATTTTACAGAAGCTTTTGAAGAAGGATTCGGAAGTGAGGCCTATCAAGATGCTGAAGCAAGTTACCGCGAAGATTTAGATGAATATGCCTGTCACTATGAGTTTTACGATTTATTTCTAATTGATCTTGATGGGAATATTATATTTACAGTCGAGGAAGAGGAAGATTTAGGAACGAATTTAGTTGATGGAGAATACAGTGATTCAGGCTTAGGTGAAGCTTTTGACGAAGGTCAGCATGCCACAACTTTAACTGACTTTGAATATTACGCCCCCAGTGACGAACCCGCTTCATTTACGGCTTCTCCTGTACACGATGATGAAACAGGCGAATTACTTGGCGTATTGGCCTTTCAAATGCCAGTAGATATTATCAATAACATTATGACAGATGATACAGGCATGGGTGATACGGGTGAATCCTATATAGTCGGTCCTGATTATTTAATGAGAAGCGATTCAAGGTTCCAAGATGATAGTACCATATTAGAACAAGAAGTACGCATGGATTCGGTGGACAGGGCTTTAAACGGTGAAGAAGGGATAGATCTGGTGGAAGACTATCGGGGTGAGATGGTGTATAGTTCCTATACCCCCTTAGATATCTTAAACCAAGATTGGGTCATGCTTGTCGATATAGATGAAGGGGAAGTCATGGCTCCCGCCAATCATCTAAGAAATATTGTCCTGGCTGTATTTGGAAGCGTTTTAGTGGTTTCAATTATAATTAGTTCCGTAGCCGCTAAAAAAATGATATCTAACCCAATAAGTGATTTGACCAATATCATCGAGAAAAAAGCCAATCACGATTTTTCTCAGGATAACAATAATGAAGCAACAAAACATCAAAACAGGCGGGATGAGATTGGAAAGATTGCCAATGCCCTGTTCTCTATGCAAAACAATATTGTGAACCTTGTTAAAGAAATTAGTGCAAAATCAGAGCA
>CAZKUS010000213.1:0-4134 GCA_964556025.1 uncultured Clostridia bacterium
CGGAGTTTGAGGACCGAAGAGACGAACTGGAAGATAGAGTATTAGAGCAAAAAAGACAAGAAGAACTACAAGACAGAGTCAGACAAAAAATAGAAGAATTAAAAGATGAAAGTGAAATTGAAATACTAATTTAGCTTTTTTTCTGTTTGTATTATTTGCTTGTATACGGAAAGTTCCATTGCTACAGGCAGTGGGACTTTTTTTTGGGAGGAATTCTTTTAGCAATTCTCGAATATGTATATGATAGTGTATTGAACTTTAGGGGGGTTTTTTATTATACAAGTAAAGGTAAAAGGTATAGGCACTTCTCAAAATGGTGAGAGCTATGCTGTGTTGCTCTCAGATATGGAAGAAACAAAAATATTACCTATAGTAGTAGGGTCTTATGAAGCTCAGGGGATTATATCAGCTATAAAAGGTCAACATCCACCACGCCCCATGACTTACGATTTGACAAAATGCATGTGTGATCAATTGGGTGGTAAAATTGAAAAAATAATTATTACAGATGTGAAAGATGATATATTTTATGCCAATATTTTTCTAGATCAAAACAAAAAAGAAACATTCGAGATTGATTCTCGTCCTAGTGATGCTATAGCCATGGCATTGAGGTATGATGCGCCTATATATATAAATTTTCAATTAATAGAATTCACATGTGATTATGAAGATCTTATTGAAGAAGAGGAAGAATAAAAATTCCGCGGCTGTGACCGCGGAATTTTTAACAAAGGCTCTGTTATTTGGCTTTAAATCCTCTATTTGCTCGTTAAGATGTATTATTAGAACTACATAATTAGTTCAATTAAAATTTTATTGCTATCAATAGTCAACTAAAACTGTGACTTATGTAATGAAAATCAAATGTATGAGAGGGGGTAAATCCAAGTGTCCGGAACAAACACAGCAATAATCAAACAGGGATTGGAAAATTCATATTTTGTGATTAAAGAACTGGGTAAAGTGTTAGTACCTGTTATCTTTTTAGTGACAATATTAGAACACTCGGGTTTACTACCAGTGATCGCTAGTTACACTGAACCTCTCATGAGCTGGTTCGGACTTCCTGGAGAATCGGCCATGGTCCTGGTCATCGGTAATTTAACCAATGTTTATGGTGCCATAGGTGCTATGTTAAATTTGGAATTGACTGCTAGGCAAATTAC
This sequence comes from uncultured Clostridia bacterium, assembly GCA_964556025.1. Classification (GTDB taxonomy): domain Bacteria; phylum Bacillota; class Natranaerobiia; order Natranaerobiales; family Natranaerobiaceae; genus Natranaerobius. Next base: position 1,170 of record CAZKUS010000213.1, read on the forward strand.
CGTACTAGGAGTTATGGTGACCATAAGTCATAGTTTACCCAGTGAAACAGTAGTTGTGACAAAATCAGGAGCTTTAGGTCGATGGGTGTTAATTTATAGATTACTAGCAGGCGTATTTTTTGGATATGCTGTTAATCAATTGATGTTATTGCTGTAATTAGGAGGGAATATATAAATTTGGTAAATATATTAACCGAAGCTGTATCTGCTAGCTTTTTTTCAATGTTACAAATAGCATTAATAGTAACTCCTCTGATGATAGGTATGGAATTTTTGAAAGCTAAAGGCTTGATTGACAAAATTACAGAAATGGTAAAACCTGCAACTCGTAGTTTGTATTTACCAAAAGAAGCGGCATTTCCTGTAGTGGTAGGATGGACCATAGGACTGCAGTACGGTGCTGGAGTGATGATGCAAGTTGGTAAAGAAGGAGTTATGAATACAAGAGATTTAACTGTTACCTGTGTATTTATAGGTATAGCTCATTCGTTGATTGAGGAAACCATTATATTTGCAGGAATCGGTGGAAATGCTATCATATTATTAGCGGCTAGATTTTTTGCCGGAGTGATTTTCACTTATCTGTTTGTATTGCAGTTAAAATTAACAGATAAGTTTTCGGTAAATCACAAAATTGAATCGACAAGTTAAAATCTAGGATTTTAACTTGTCTGTTAGCTGTAAAAGGAATAATATTCGCTAGGAGGCGAAATCATGGAGCTAAATCAAATTTTGTTATTATTAGCAATTGTTGTAGGTGTAGTTATTTTCATGAGAATATTGAAAGCTACATTAAAGTTAATTGTCATTGTAGCTCTAATTGTATTGGTTGCTGGGTATTTCGGGCTGGATTTGGTGGAAATAGGGCAAGATGTCTATGATAGAGTGGAAGAACCAGCAGTGGACTTGATTGAAGATGGGTTAGATATGAATTTTACCGATCAAAATGGTGAAAATGGTCTAACTCAACATCTACAACAGCCGGTAGAAGCATTGAGAGATTTGGGGTTTCAAGTGGATATAAGTGGTAGTGAAGTGGAATTTTGGGAAGGTGATTCTTTTATTGGTAATGTAGATGCTGAAAGTGATAAATTTCTATTGACAGGAGATTTGGAGAAAAAGGAAGATAGGGAAAGGGCCAAAGCCATTATTAAAGGGTTGGATGAGGATACTTTATCGGAGTCAGCTCAGGAACAGGTGATTACCGCTATCGAGAATAAGAATAATGAGGTAGTTTCCTTTGGTAATGGCTATTTGGAAATCGATGATTCGAATTTTGAAATACAAATTGACACCTTTAATGGTTAGATCCGAACATTTATTTAACTTTAACTGAGTCAAAGATAATAAATAAATGAATTTTTGAGATTTATTTTGCATCTAATTTACTAAGGTGATTGTTAATTTGATTTGATAGTAAAAGTCAAAGTCCTTACAAAAAATGCGTTCAATTGAAAAGTTCAACTATCAAAACAGAATATAACAGCGCCATTAAATTAAGGAAGGGGGATTAATTTGCAAAAGCAAGTTAAGGAGCCCGGTACTTTCTTATTTCCGGCTCCACCGGTATTAGTCAGTTGTGGTGAAATGGAAAAAGAAACTAACATAATAACCATAGCCTGGACGGGAACACTAAATTCTAAGCCACCAAAGTTAGGGATTGCAGTTAATCCAAACAGGTATTCATTTAACTTGCTCAAAAAAAACGGAGAATTTGTGGTGAATTTACCCGATGAACAGATGGTATGGGCCACAGATTATTGTGGTTCAGTATCAGGTCAAGATGTTGATAAATTTGCTCAAACTGGGTTTACTCCTAAATCTGGTCAATTGGTGTCTGCACCTTTAATTTCAGAAGCACCGTTAAACTTAGAATGTGTAATAATGTCGGAACAAGAATTGGGTAGTCATAATCTGTTTATTGCCGAAGTAAAACAGGTTCATATGGCAGATAATTTACAAGATGAACAGGGAAAAATGGATATTTTTCAAGGTAATATAATCAGTTTTGGAGGAAAAGGATATTATAAAACCGGTGAACAATTGTATCGCCGAGGACAATCGTTGTCAGAATATTAATATTACTGGCACTGGGAAACATTTTTCCAGTGCCAGTATTTTTTTTATTTTATTGAGTACACTAACTCCTGAGTACTTTAGGCATAGGAGGTGGATATATACTTTGTATGAAACACAAGATTCACAAATGGAACTACAGTCATTTTTGGATGAATTTCAACGTAATTTAAACAGTTTTGCTGATATTTTACTAAATGATTTTTATTTTGCTATTTCAGAAATGCAGCAACTTAGAAATCAACTTCAACAAGTCCGGGAAGAAGAATTAGAACTAAAAAATAATTTGACTAGTGTGATGACTGATTTTGAGGATAAAGCAGGTAGAGGTATGGCCCTTGATGGATTATTAAAAAACAATACTAGCCTTAAACATGAAATTATGCAAAAACGCAGTAGGGTAGATAGAAAATGCCTGTCATTAATGGAAAAAACTAACAGTTTATTTCAAAAAGTGGATCAGATTTCGGCTATGCTTCAAGAACAATCTGAACGTCATTCAAAGAATACTACTGTCATTGAAGCCGAAATTGAAAAGTTTAGCAGGCAATTAAACAATGGAAACCAACATACTTTACCTGAACAAGAATGGCCGGTTTTAGCTGAAAATCCTAACTTAAATCAACCATTAGAAAATTTGATGCTGCAAACCATGAAAACATTGGAACAGATGCAGCAATCTCTAGAACTATCGGAAAAAAACACCTGAATATTTAATCGACTAAAAACACAATTTAAAAATGCGGGTAATTAACCCCATTAACAAGGAGGAGGATTGTCTATGACTAAAAACAAACAAAGCCCACTGGATAAATTAACTGGACGTACTCAAGATGTAGAATTTGCCGGTCAGAATCAAGTGACGAGTAGTAATCAACAGAAAAATACT
>CAZKUS010000214.1:0-4107 GCA_964556025.1 uncultured Clostridia bacterium
GTAGGGAAAAAGCTGCGAGGAATGATCAGTTGGCTCCCTGATCAAGATTAATTTTTTAGTTTGAAGCTGTTATATCTATTAAAATTTAGGCGCTGTTATATTTATTGCTATCAAATTCAACTAAACTGAGCTAAAATCAAGTTTAATGCAGTTTACAATTTAATGGGTTGACACTTTAAACTATTACAGGTATAATTTTTAATCAAATCTAAAAAATTTTAATCGAATATTAAAAGCCATGACGAGGATCAGTAAAATTTATCTGGTTGCAGAGAGCCGGTGGTAGCTGTGAACCGGTACCGGGTAAATTTGAAACTCACCTCCGAGCTGCAAATTCGAAACTTGATCTCCGAAAAATACTGATTATTGGTATGAAAGGAAATCAGGTAGTAGGGTTTGCCGGGTAATGTGGATTATCCGTTACATTTATGAGCTGCCGGCTGAATGTTTGTCCGGAAGTAGGGTGGTACCGCGAATAAAACCTTTCGTCCCTATTGGATTTAGGTAGATCCAGGGATGGAAAGGTTTTTTTAATTTAGTGCTGTTATATTAAGTTACTGACAGTTATATAATTTCGATTTCACTTAACATGTTTCGGGTTGGTACATCTACAACTTCCAAACAAAATACGTTCAATCGAAAATTATATATTAACATCCAATTTTAACTGAACTTTTACTTTAAACAACGACAAGGGGGAACTAGCATGAGCCAAGTGAGAATTTTTGACACTACTTTGCGAGATGGGGAACAGACTCCTGGTGTGAGTCTTATCAAAGAAGATAAACTGGAGGTGGCTCGTCAATTATCAGATTTGGGAGTGGATATTATCGAAGCCGGTTTTCCCGCATCATCTCAAGGCGACTTTGAAGCTGTAAAACAAGTGGCTGAGGAGGTCACAGGGACAACTATTGCAGGATTAGCACGGTCCAATAAAAAGGATGTTGACGCCTGCCGTGAAGCTTTGCAATCTGCTGATAGATCTAGAATTCACATTTTTATTGCCACATCTGAAGTGCATCTTCAGTATAAATTGAAAAAGAGCCGAAAAGAAGTTTTGGAATCGGCTGTAGAGGCCATCAAATATGCCGGTGATAGTTTCGATGAGATTCAATTTTCACCTGAAGATGGTGGGAGTGGTAGAACTGACTTCGAATTTTTAACAGAGATAGTTACAGCGGCTATTGATGCTGGGGCCGATGTGGTCAATATCCCCGATACTGTAGGATATCAGACTCCGGAACTGTTTTATCAACTAATCAGTGATCTTAGAAATCATGTGCCAAATATTGATAAGGCACAGATCAGTGTTCACTGTCACGATGATTTGGGTATGGCAGTGGCAAATACCTTGGCGGGAATTTCTGCCGGGGCTGAACAGGTGGAAACCACTATCAACGGAATCGGTGAACGGGCTGGAAATGCGGCCATGGAAGAGGTGGTCATGGCTTTAAAAACCCGGGGCGACTTTTACAGAACGGAAACAAATATCAATACCACTAAAATTTATCGGACCAGCAGAATGATTAGCAAATTGACCGGCGTCAAACTGCAGCCCAATAAGTCAGTAGTGGGAGATAATGCTTTCGCCCACGAATCGGGAATTCATCAACACGGTGTATTAGAGGAAAAAACAACGTATGAGATTATGACCCCGGAATCCATCGGCTTAAAGAATAATAATTTGGTTTTGGGAAAACATTCGGGTCGTCACGCTTTTGAGGCCAAACTAGAGGAACTGGGCTTTCAAGTGTCTGAAGAGCAGTTGAAATCACTTTTCGCAGAATTTAAAAAAATCGCAGACAAAAAGAAAAATATGACCGATGAAGATGTTGAAGCGATTGTGGAAGATAAGCTGTTTAAGGCACCGGAAGTGTATCAGTGGAGAGATTTTCAGGTGCAGACTGGCAACAGCTTTACATCAACTGCCACAGTGACTTTAGATTATCGGGGATCTAGTGTGACTGAAGCTGCTTGCGGCGAAGGTCCTGTAGATGCCATCTATCAGACGATCAAACGGATAACCGGTGAACCCATTGAATTGAAGGATTATTCTATTAAATCCGTAACTAGTGGCACTGATGCCCTGGGTGAGGTGAGTGTCAAACTGGAAGTAGGAGATTATTCCGCTTCCGGTAGGGGTTTATCGGCAGATACTTTAGAAGCTAGTGGGAAGGCCTATGTAGAAGCTGTCAATAAATTAATCTATAAAAGAGGTGAGGAATATGGGAATGACCATGGCGGAGAAGATATTGGCGAATCATTCAAATAATGACTATGTTAAACCAGGTGACTTTGTATTTGCATCTGTAGACATGCTTTTGGCCAACGATATTACCGGTCCATTGGCAATTCAAGAATTCAATAAAATCGGTGTAGATAAGGTGTTTGATCAGGATAAAATTGCTTTAATCCCAGATCACTTTACACCCAATAAAGATATTAATTCAGCAAAACAGAGTAAAATGATGAAAGAGTTTGCTAGAGAACAGGAACTGACGCATTACTACGAAATCGGTAAATGCGGAATTGAACACGTGTTCTTACCGGAACAGGGCATGGTTCGACCTGGTGAACTGGTTGTCGGTGGTGACTCACACACTTGTACTTATGGGGCTTTGGGCGTGTTTTCCACAGGAATGGGGAGTACGGACATCGCCTGTGGAATGGCCACAGGGAAGATTTGGTTCAAAGTTCCTGAAACCATTAAGATAGAGCTCAATGGAGAACCGGGACCGGAAACCGGTGGAAAAGATCTTATTTTATATATTTTAAAACAGATCGGGGTAAGTGGCGCCCGCTACAAAGTTATGGAAATTACAGGGGATGCTGTGGACCAGTTGTCTGTGGAAGGACGCCTGACAATGGCCAATATGGCCATTGAAGCTGGTGGTAAAACAGCTTTATTTAAACCAGATGAAAAAACATTGGATTATCTCAAGGAAAACACTGATGTTGATGAAAGCCATTTAATCGCCAGTGATGAAGATGCTGAATACGAGCGCGTGTACCAATTCGATGTCAGCGGTTTAGAGCCGCAGGTAGCTTTACCGCATCTCCCTTCCAATGTAGAGTCTGTCCGTCAAGTGGAAGATACGCATTTAGATCAGGTCGTCATCGGGTCCTGCACAAATGGAAGAATAGAAGACATGCGAAGAGCCCATAAAATACTGAAAGGTAACAGGGTGTCCGACGATGTCCGCACAATAGTAATCCCGGGCAGCCAAGAAGTTTATAAACAGGCTATGGAAGAAGGGATATTCCAGGATATGGCAGAAGCGGGTGTAGTGATAAGTACTCCCACCTGTGGCCCCTGTTTAGGAGGCCATATGGGTGTCCTTGCTCCAGGCGAAAAGGCCCTAGTGACATTTAATAGAAACTTTGTGGGCCGTATGGGTGATGCCGAGAGTTTGGTTTACCTGTCCGGTCCGGAAGTGGCAGCGGCTTCAGCAATTACTGGAACAATCTCTCATCCCGAGGAGGTGGAAAATTATGCAACTCAAAGGTAATGCGTGGGTGTTCGGAAATGATATAGATACGGATGTAATTATTCCCGCCCGGTATCTAAATGTTTTTGATGGTGAGTCGTTAAAAGAATACGCTTTTCAGGACTATATGCCCAACTTCTCGCAAGAAGTGAATGCCGGCGATATTGTCATTGCTGGGGAAAATTTTGGTTGTGGAAGCTCTAGAGAACACGCCCCCTTGGCTTTGAAAGCTGCGGGAATCAAATGTGTGGTGGCTCGTTCTTTTGCCAGAATTTTTTATAGAAATGCGGTGAATTTGGGGATCTACGCTGTGGAATGTCCCGAAGGCCTTGATGGAGTTAGTCAGGGAGATCAAGTTAGTGTGGATTTGGAATCGGGAATAGTGAAAAATATCTCTACAGGCTGGGAAGTTCAAGCTAGAAGCTACCCACCTTTTATGAGAGAAATAGTATCCAGTGGTGGTTTAGTAGAATTTACAAAAAGGCAGGTTGAGCAAAATGGTTAAAATATGTGTACTACCAGGAGATGGCGTAGGGCCCGAAGTAGTAACAGAAGCTCAAAAAGTATTGGATAAATTGGCCGAGCTGAGAAACTTACAAATTACTTACACTGAGGGCAA
>CAZKUS010000215.1:0-4090 GCA_964556025.1 uncultured Clostridia bacterium
GTGTTATCGGTTCTGCTATCGCTGCCGGACTGCTTCTGGCAATGTTGGGTTAAATGAACAAATCTAAATAATCGCACCACCAAAAAAACCAGGTCTCATTGAGCTAAACTCAATAAGAGTCCTGGTTTTTCTTAAACTAGGCTCAGTTTAAGTTAAATGTTGATAGCAACAAACGCTTCAATTGATCAGGAAGCTATAATTCGAGTATTTTACAGTTTTAGATCTATTATTCCGTTTCCATATACTTATTTAACAGTTCATCTAGTTTTTTACTGAGATCAATAACTTGAGGATCGTCTAAAGTATTGTTTTCCACAGCTAAGTAATGAAGATGAGTTCGAAGTGATTCTACTTCATCTAAAATTTTAGCATCTCCTTCAGTACTCATGTGTGATCACTCCTGTTCCTAAAAATTATAATACCTTAATTTTAGAGGACATTATTTGAGGCGATTATTAGATATAGTTAAAACAATCCTCGAGATATTTCTAGGAAAAATTTTAAGTTATCTGATCCTATACCCTTGTTGAATTGATATATCCCCTGATTAATAGTATTACCAGATTTTTGGTTAAATATTACTGCTTAGGGCATAGGATCAGTTATATGTAGTAACTACTCTTCTGGAGTAAAGCTTCTTTTAGTCAACTCTTGGTCCAACATTAAGATAGGGGGATTATTTTCTCCTACCATTTTGACTTTATTTAATAGTTCATCCATAGTTGCCTCTTCTTCCACTTGTTCATCGATAAACCATTTTAGAAAACTGATTGTAGGATAGTGTTTCTGTTCTTGTGCAGAGTCCATAATTTCATTTATTAATTGAGTCACATCTTGTTCGTGTTTTAAAGATAATTCAAAAACTTCTTCTAGAGAATTGAAATCTCTTTTTGGATCTTTAAAACCTGTGATCACAGGTTTTTCTCCCAGTTCGGTTATGAAATTAAAAAATTTCATAGCATGATATCTTTCTTCTTCAGCTTGAACAATGAAAAAATTAGCGAAACCATCTAAATTTTTATCTTTGCAGTACGCAGCCATTGCGAGATAATATTGAGCTGAAAAAAATTCATGTTTAATTTGGTCATTCAGTTTGTGCAGTACTTGCTCTGGGACCATTTAATCCACCTCCATAAATAGTAATGATTATTATTAATATAACTCTTTTGTAAACATTTGTCAAGTATAGTATATGATTATCATTTCAAAGTTGTATATTTTTAATACACTTTTAGTTAAAAATGTGGTGAGTTTAATACTTAAATACAATAGCATCTAATTTTTTAAAGGATTCTCTTTATAAATACCGAATTTATTAAAGTAGTGAAAGGAGTGAATAATATGCCAGAAGAGAAAATATGTGAAAAGTGCCAGTATCAATTATTTCAACAGGCAAATCCGGTGTTATGTGAACAGTGTGCAGAGCAATTTTTTGTGGAAGTAAAACAGTATATAGATGAAAATCCCGATAATTCTCTTGCGAAAGTGGCTCAAGAAACGGGTGTGGAAAAAGAATACATAAAAAAATGGATCAAGCAGGGACGTATTGAATACGCTTCTCCTGAAGAAACCGAGAAGCGTAAAAAATTGGAGAATCTCAAGCGTGATTATGACCAATTATTGCAGCGTCAAGAAAGAGAAGAACAGGCTATGCAAAATTCAAAAAAAAGCAGTGGCTATCATACCAGAGATCAAGACAAAAATGACCGCAGGTAACCCTGCGGTTCTTATTATTGCTATCAACAACAGAATATAACAGCGCATATTATTAAATTATATTTCTAAAACCTTATCGATTTTTACCGAACGCTCTTTAGAGAGATCAAGAAACTCTCCATTATCTAATTTCACTAATGGTCTGGTAATTTCATTTTTGTACACCATAACAATTTCGGCTTCATTAGCATTTGATAATATTACTCTTGAACCTGAAAACAGATTGTATATGTGATTGACAAAGGTTTTGGCAATAGTCAGATCGTAATCACGCGTATTTCCTGCAATTGTTTGCAAGTCCTGAAAAGTGAAGTTTTCATATCCATTTTTGTACTGCTGATTAATAATTTTATCAAACACGTTTGTGATGGCCACTATTTTACCGTATATATGAATTTCATATCCTTCTTTACCTTGAGGGTATCCTTTTCCTGACAACAATTCGTGGTGTTCTAAAATTCCTCTAGCCACGTTTTCGTTGAAATTGGTATTGGCAGTGATCAGTTCATATCCGTATTCGGGATGTTTTTGAAACTCTTGCTCTTCTTCTTCCGACAAAGGAGTTTCTTTGTATAAAATATCTTTGGGTAATTTAACTTTACCAATATCGTGCAGTACACCAGTTAATACTAATTCCTTAGCAATTGCATTATCATAGCCCAACCACCTAGCTAATAGTGATGAAAAAATGCCTACATTGATACTGTGTTGATAAGCTCTTTTATCTTTACTACCTAATTCATTAAAAAGTTTGATGTAAGAATAATCTCTGGTGAATTCCGATAGATCTTCTGAAATTCCTCTGAGTTCTCCAGAATTAAGTTCTTCTGCTTCCTCTAATCTATCCATTAGATCCATGACATTGGTAACAGCTGTATTGTAAGTTTCTTTAAATTTTTGTTCTTCTTCCTGTCGTTTAGAAATTTCTTGGTCACTCTCTTCAATAATAGAAACTTGATCAACATTCCAGTTTTCAAAAGAATCTATGGCCTTTTCCGTTAAAATACTCCCCGCTGGCATTAAAACTGCTCCAGTACTGGCAGCGATATCTTGCCCTAGCTTCATTCCAGGGACCACTTCTGAAGCTAATAACTTCTTCAAAACCAACACCTCCTAATCATTTATAACTTCGCCAAATCAACACTGGTTTCCTTGTTATACTCAAATTTAAACGAAAAATGTTCTATTGATACTAGAAACACCTAAACAACTCCCCTTAAGTCTGACAAAAATGATAATTATTAAACCATTAGGCCTAAGGTCTACCGACCTAATTGACATATGCCAAAAACTCTGCTAACATAATAATTAACATATGACGAAAAACTGAAATTGATTTTGTCTATAAAAACTATTAAATTTCATTGCTTATATTTAAGGCTGTGTTAAAGTTGAATGTTGATAGTTTAACTCTTCGATTGAACGAATTTTGTGTACCAACTGAAACATTGGATGTGAAATCAAAGAGCTCAGCTATCAACAACAGAATATAACAGCGCCATACTCAAAATTAATGTAGAGGAGGTTGAAAATTGATTGCTTTGACAGTTTTGACAGACGGTGTAAATGGAGAAATGGATAGTCGATTTGGACGGTGTGAGTATTTTGTTCTTTATGATCGAGAAACAAGTGACTCTAAAGTTGTAGAAAATGAGGCAAAACGCGCTGGAAGCGGTGCTGGTGTTAGTGCAGCCCAATTTTTAGCTGATCAGAATGTGCAAGTTGTCATTACAGGTGAAATAGGGCCTAAGGCAAAGCGAGCTTTGCAAGCAGCAGAAATAACAACATTTATAGAAGCTGAAGGTACAGTTATTGAGGCTTTAAAAGACTACCAAAATGGAAGGTTAACTCAAGCTGTTTAGGATAAAGCCGAAACTATAATGGAAAGTGAGGCAGATGAATATGCAAATTACTATTGCCAGTGGTAAAGGTGGTACTGGCAAGACTCTGTTGGCCACTAACCTCAGCTATGTTTTAAAACATGAGTCAGGTAAACAAACCACATATTTGGACTGTGATGTAGAAGAACCGAATGGGCATTTGTTTTTATCACCTGAAATAAACAAGTCAAAACAAGTTGAGATTTCGAGTCCTGTAGATATTGATCAAACTAAGTGTAACGGCTGCGGTTTATGCAGCCGGACTTGTGTTTTTAATGCTATAGTTGTTATGAATCAAAAGGCCATATTATTTCCAGAACTATGCCACTCTTGCGGCGCCTGTGATCTAGTATGCCCCGAAGGGGCTATTGTTGAAGGTGAGCGAACTGTAGGTGATTTATTGTACGGTCAAGGGCAAGGTTTGCCCATGGGTTATGGTATTGTCCATCAGGGACAAGGTGGCATGACTCCTAGAATGATAAATACGGTTAAAC
>CAZKUS010000216.1:0-4080 GCA_964556025.1 uncultured Clostridia bacterium
ATCACCTGGGCTGGGCGACTCACCTGCTGCAGGACATGTACTCACCCCATCATACACAGTTGGAACCATTGAAGGGACACAGTGCATTTGAAGATTACGCCAGCGATAACATCAACATGAATTATACTCATTATGGCGGCTATTATGATTGGCCAGAAAACGTATCGGAAGACCCAACGATGTGGATACATGATGCAGCCGAAACCGGCGCTGAATATTATGAATATGTAGTTGATAATAGCACTAACGACCCAACGGAAGAGGATTTAGAATATGCTTGGTCGCAACTTCAACCTAAAGCTATACGTCAAACTGCTGGTTTTCTGGATTGGTTCTTTGAAACACGACCTGAATTTAACTTGGAAACTAGAACAGTTGATAAAACTGGCAGGACGCTTGACATACGCTGGGCGATGGATTACCACAGCAATTTCACGCATTACGAGTTATATGTGGAGGAAAATTCATCAGCTCTAAGTGAAGCGATTGAAGAAGATGAACCTTATAAGACTATAGAATCAAGAGGCACAGGTGCTTATACCATTAGCGGTTTAGATTACTTTACTACATATGAAGTACAGGTTGTTGCGGTTCGTGAGGATGAAGAAAATGTAAAAGGTAATGTGTTATCTGAAAGAACCAAGTGGCCTTACAGCAACGTCATAACTTTTGCTATAATAATTAGTATGATTAGCTTGGCTTTCAGAGCTTACACTCATACCGACCATTACGATAAGATTGAAAAATCCGTTAAGAAAAATGTAAGGAAGTGATATATGTATGGGTCAAATTAAGCAATATATAGAAGATTACGACAAGATGAAGGCTAAGGAGCGAAAAAAGGAGCTAGAGGAAACTAAGGTAGGCAAACGTGCAGAGGTACGTATAAGATGCAACGAAACTGGTGAACAGTTCATTCCTGATTGTGACTTTAAAAAATATACCGAAGGCAAGTCAAAACTTGAAAGTCCACACACTGGTAAAGAATTTAAGACCACACCGATTAAAACCGATAATGAAGAAGATATGAAAATAGCACTATTGGGTACGGAAGACGAAGGATTAGGTGATAAGTTAGATGACGGTGATTTTAAAGATAGCAGTATAGGCCAAGAGAGTTGGAACGCAACCATGCTGACCATAACCATGGCTTTCAATGCTTGGCTTTTATTCACGTGGATTATGGACTGGGATTTCAGTGCCCATCTTTGGGAAAGTAGAATTTTCTTAGTATCACTAACTGCAACAGTAACGTTGACTATGGCTTTATTCTACGTGGAACGGAAGCATCAGGAAAATGACAACTGGTACTTTTTGGATGGGATGTGCGTAGGACACAGCGAGGATAACAAAGTCCACTACGTTATCGCGACCAGCGATGACAACTATATCGACCACTTGAAAGCGTGGTATGGCAAACTGGATGATACTGTGCATCAATCGCTTGAAAACCTAGGTAAAAAGTACCAGGATAAAATCGATGAACTCAAAGATGAAAAACGTGAGCTGGAAGTAGAGTTGGAAAATACAAAGGAACGTAACGCAGAAAAAACTGCTAAAAAGTACGAGGAAAACAGAGTAAACAACACGTATAGAGAAGATAAACGGCGCAAGGCGATAATAAAAGCGGTCGCCATGACGGCGATAGTTGCTACTACTATATTCATCTCGATACTATACATCATGGGGTGGACGCCATAGTTAAAAATTTGTCTAAGATTGACAAGGTGCCAGGCCTTGATAATATAGTAATACAACTAGTGGTATGTTTGATATTAGATGCAGTGAGCCTAGCTAGCAGCATATTGGATTTTACTGGTGCTGGTATTTTACCTAATTTCATTATTGCACCAGTCCAAACCACCTGGATATATTTTATGATTTCTGCTGAAAAACAAAAAAATACAATGATGGTCATCGCCATGGCGGAAGAAATATTACCGGTGTTTTGGATTCCATCTTGTTTCATAGCATGGGCATATAAAATCACGAGGTGATTAGATGCAAAACGAAAATAGGCCGCAGCAGGAAAGTGCAGAAAAAGAACGTATCCAGATTAGCTTTAACCTTGGCCAGATGGAAACACGCCAGATACAGACACTAGAAAAACTAGGCTTGCTTGACCCTGATGAAAGCAGCAACAAAGTTTTACAGCTGTCGGCTGAACAAAGGGATAATTTGCAGGAATTCATCAATTTGTTACTGCTGCTAAGGCGTAGGATAAGAAAGCGCAACAAAAGGTGGAAACAGCGGCACACAAAGGCGTGTGCTGATGTTGAATGCCAGAAGATGGTAAACAGGCACGTTGATGAGTGCCCCGAATGTGGTTTACCGACTAAATGGTGGAAGACAGATGAAAAGGGGCAGCCAACTGATGTTGAAACCGAGAAAACACCGCCACCGCAGACATTAGAAGAAGGTTTCCCAATATTACACAATGATGCTTGCCAAATAGTTGATGTTGCGCAAAATGAAGTCAAGCAAAAGTTGATAGATAGGGCGACAAGCAAATCCGGCGAAACTAGGTATCCTGAATTAGACCAATACAGGAGGGTGAGCCGTGGCTGAAAAGGAAGAAAAAGAAATACAAAAAAATGCGAGGATACAGCAGTACCAGGAAAAGATTACCATACTTACAGAAGCCCAGCAAGAAGTATTTAATCAAATAGGTGATTCAGTTAAATGGGGAGCACCATTAAAGAAGTGGAAGATGGCAATGAGAGGTGCATTAGTAGAGGCATCCACTGAAGAAAATTTAGTTACAAAATTTGAGTCAGAGTGGGATGAAATTCTTAACAAACATAACATGAGTAAAATTAAAGACAAAGGACAGGTTCCAGAAGATGCCTATGACGAGCTGATTGAAATGATACAGGATTGGCAACAACGTTTGGGCATGGGATTCAAGTCTAGGTCAGGCAAACCGATGGCTGAGCGTGTTAGATTAAAAGAATTTGTTAGTAAGGAAGTTTGGGAGTTGATAAAAATATACAACAAGGCTAAAGAAGTTTTTGGTGTAGCGGATAGTGAATTGATAATGCAGAAAATGGAGGCTTTGAAGGATGAAAATCCAGACTCAGAAGATTCCTAATAATCTAAGAGAAAGGAGTCCAATAGAACCCTATTGGAAAGAGGTATTTGATTTAAGTCACGGAAATTTTATACTCGCCCACGGTGATAAGGGAATAGGTAAAACTTTCAATCTAGTATTTTTGATGTGGATAGCTCGTCAGTTAGGATGGCATGTTTTCAGTAATATTAAATTCCAACGAAGAGTAGATGAGGATGCTTCACCTTATGAACCGGATGCTTGGGAAGAAGATTACCCCCCAGGTGTTTATTATTGCGATAACTTGGCAGATTTACTTTATCAATGGTCATTGATAAAAATTGAAAATCCAAGAGCTAAATTTTTAGTGGTAATAGATGAAATTGAGAACTTCATAATGAACATAAGGGCAACTTCTAAAGAAGCTGAGGTGGCTAGGATAATACTCAATCAAAACAGAAAACTGGATATGATAGTAATAGGTATGGCACATAAATTAAATAGAATTCCGGGGTCAGTTCGTGAATGGGTTAAATACTTATTACTTAAAACTGAACGACTAGCAAGACAACATAACCAAAGAAATAACTACATGGATGATGCACAAAAAAAGGTATTCTTAGTTCCTGTTGAGGATGGAAAAGTTTACATCAGCCAAAGAGATGAGTACATAGATATCTCAACATCAAGGTTTAATCTAAGTTGGATAACCCTAGACGATTGTTGTGATTACGATTTCAGTGAAATGATACCCTGGACAAAAGACCTTGAGGACACTGAGGAGGATGATATTATTTACGTCAGTAAATCCCCTAGCTCTTTCGGTATTGGCAGGATACAAAATTATGGAGGAAAACAATGGTGGCCGTATTTCAACGAGGAAATATTTACTCATATACCTACAAAGCTTCCTACAGTAATGAAAGAATTTTATGAAAACATTAACGCGTTCTTAGGTGATGAGTCAGACCAACGTTTCAGCTTAGGAGATTTCAGCAGGTCCCAATTAGCTAAGTTCCTAGGTGATAGTC
>CAZKUS010000217.1:0-4075 GCA_964556025.1 uncultured Clostridia bacterium
GACTTCAGGTGCATGACCCTTACTTCTAGCCAGTTTAGTGCCTGGTTCTTCTTCCATCTCGCCTTCAACTAAAACGTGTAACACTTGGCCCACTAACTGTTCATTTTTAGCCCTGGTAATTTCCTGTTGAGTCTTCCAAGCCTGTCTATATCGTTCCTCTTTAATTTCTTCCGGTACTTTTTCAACATATTCATAAGCTTTAGTATCTTCTTCATCAGAGTATTTAAACACACCAGCTTGGTCAAATTCTATATCACGCATAAAAGTAAGTAATTTCTGGAAATGAAAATCCGTTTCTCCTGGAAAACCGACAATAAAAGAAGTGCGAAGAGTAAGTCCAGGTAAGTTAGTTTTCAGTTTATTTAATGTTTCTATAATTTTTGATTCATTAGCTGGACGATTCATAGCTCTTAACAATTCTTCATCTATATGTTGTAAGGGTACATCTAAATATGAACAGATTTTATCGTATTTTTTCATCACTTCAATTAATTCATCGGTTATTCTAGTAGGATATGCATACAAGACCCTTATCCAAAAATCGCCCGGTATTTCTCCCAATTCTATTAAAAGTTTATCTAAACTGTATTCACCGTATAGATCTTTACCATAATAAGTGGTGTCTTGAGCAATAAGTGTCAATTCTTTAGTTCCGCTATCAATAAAGGTTTTCGCTTCAGATACAATCTGATCAATAGGTCGACTGCGATAATTTCCTCTAATCATGGGAATCGCACAATATGAGCAAAAGTTATCACAACCTTCAGCAATTTTAATGTACGCACCTGGTCCAGGCTGATAGCTTTCTCTTGGTTGTAAGTCATCCATTTTAATTTTTCGCTCATATTTAGACACATATTTTCCAGACAAAGCCGATTCAATAACATCTACAATCTGATCTTGTGTATCAGTTCCCAACATAGCATCAATCTCTGGGATTTCATGTTTTAAAGACTCTTGATATCTCTGCGAGAGACACCCAGCAACAATTAAAACTTTGAGATTACTAGTTTCCTTTAATTGAGCCAAATCCAAAATATAATCTACGGATTCTTCTTTAGCAGCATCGATAAAACCACAAGTATTGACAACAATGACATCAGCTTGCTGATAATCATCAGTCAACTTGTAATTTTTATCAGTTAATATCCCCTGCATAACTTCTGTATCAACCTGATTTTTAGCACATCCTAATGAAATAAATCCTACTCGCATGTTCAACTTGATCAACCTCTCTTGTCTGTATCCGTTACATATAATGTCACTATTTGTCTTCAATTAGTATATTACACAGGATATAAGCTGTCAAAAAAAGATTCATATTTTATTGCTATCAATATTCAATTTTATTTAGTTTTAATTTATAGCGCTATTTTATCTGTTGTTGATAGCTATAAACTTCAATTTCACCCTAAATTTAATCGAACAAAAGTATTACAATTTCATTCACTAGTTTCCTCCAAACCTTCTAGTTGTATGAAAATACTTTCTGGACTCGTGGTATCGGGAATATCTAATTCAGTATCCAAGATAGTGATAGAAGTGTTTTCAGGTCTGCCCAAATAGAATTCCATGGATTCCTGGAAAGTAACTGTATCTTGTTCTTCAGCTGCCATAGTCCCCAAGTCTTCAGGGCTTTGGTCATCTACGGTTATTTGTACCCAGCATCCTGCTTCATGCTCCCCAATTTCTAATAACGCTTCAATATCTTCTTGCTCATAATCACTGATTTCATAAGTGATAGGATCATCGCTGACACGACTCACATCCGGTTCAACTGATTCTTTTTTTTCATCCTTCTCTGGTTCTTTCTCTTCGTCTTCTTGATCATTTTCTTCATTTTCACCAGGTTCTACCACATCTTCAACTTCCTCTTCATCGTTCAGTTCTACACCTGCCAGATATTCATATGCCAAGAAGCCTCCGTATCCTACAGCACCTAATAACAAAGCTATGATTAAAATCCTAACTACCGTGGGAAAGATCTTGGAAAATTGTTCAGCTATTTTGCTACCGGTATCAGGGTTTGACTGAGCTTCTGCTTTTTCTTCTTGTTCTTTTTGAAAAATTTGCTCATATACTTCCCACAGTTCGGTAAAATCTTGATTTACTGCTTCTGCGTAATTTCTTATTGCCCCTTTGGCATAAACGTCACCTGAAAAAACATCAAAATCTCCAGATTCTAAAGCCTCAATATATCTAGTCCTAAGTTTAGTTATCTTTTGTAAATCTTCTACAGATAAACCTTGTTGCTCTCTAGCTTTGCGCAGTTTATCACCAATATCTTTAGCAGTTATTCCACTGTGTTCCAAATGCTTGCTATCACCTGTCATATCCTTCCCCCCCTTTACATAGCCAATTCAAAATAATCTGAATACCCAGATAAAAATGAACTTATAATAATTATTATTAACATTTTTCAATAGTCAATTAGTTTCAAACTTAATAGTTCTTTATACCTGTTAATTATTCCTGCTAATCAACAAAAAAAGTAGACCTGATTTAGGTCTACTTAAAACTTCTCTAATAAATTATTAATTTCCTCCCCGGTCATGAGTATTTTTCTTGGTTTACTTCCTTCATGTCCTCCAATAACACCAAAATCTTCTAATTCATCAACTAGGCGTGCAGCTCTAGTATATCCCACACGCAATCTTCTTTGAATTAATGATATGGAAGCTTGTTGAGTTTCATTAACCAATTCTACTGCTCTTGGTAATAATTCATCGTACTCATTCGGTTTTTCGCTATTTTCTTGTGCGATCAAATCTTCCTGATATTGAGGTTCACCTTGAATTTTCACATTTTTAGTCAAATCGTCAATCTCTTTATCAGAAATAAAAGCACCTTGTATTCGCATGGGTTTATTGCTGCCTATGGGAGTAAACAACATATCACCTTGTCCAAGCAGTTTTTCTGCCCCTCCCATATCTAAAATTGTTCTGGAGTCAGCTTGAGAAGTAACGGAAAAAGCTATTCTAGATGTGATATTAGACTTGATAACACCAGTGATTACATCAACCGAAGGTCTTTGTGTTGCTAATATTAAATGTATACCCGCAGCACGTGACATTTGAGCTAATCTGAATATAGCATCTTCTACTTCTGTAGGAGCTACCATCATTAGATCGGCCAATTCGTCAATGATTACTACGATATAAGGAAGCTTTTCAGGATACTCCTCATCCTCTTTATTCAAGGCATTGTATTTAGCTATATCACGTACTCCAGTATCGGCAAACAATTGATATCTGTATTCCATTTCACTAACTATATTTTTCAAGGTTCCAGCTGCGTTTTTAGGGTTAGTAACTACAGGAGCCATTAAATGCGGTAGCCCATCAAAAGATTTAAGTTCTACCACCTTGGGATCTACTAGTAACAGTTTTACTTCATCAGGACGAGCTTTATATAAAATACTGGTAATTAAAGTATTGATACTGACACTTTTCCCCGAACCAGTGGAACCAGCAATTAACAGGTGTGGCATTTTAGCTAAATCAGCCACTACTGGTTCTCCAGCTATATCTTTTCCGATAGCTATAGATAAAGGAGATTCACTTTGTTGAAAGTTTGAACTCTCTAGCACTTCTCTTAGATAAACCGGCGAAATTTCTCTATTGGGAACTTCAATACCAATAGCCGCTTTGCCGGGTATCGGTGCTTCTATTCTTATTTCAGATGCAGCCAGACTTAAAGCCAAATCATCCGACAAATTTACTATCTTACTGACTTTCACTCCCTTTTCGGGTTGTAATTCGAACCTAGTAATTGTCGGACCTTTTTGAACCTTAATCACTCTGGCCTTAACCCCAAAAGAGTTGAGAGTCTCTTCTAATAGCTTTGCTCTATCGGACAGTTCTCTTCTATTGGTTTTAGGCGAACTATCGCTACTATCTTTTCGAAGTAATGATAATGGAGGTAATATATAATTCTCTACAGAGGTTTGATTGGGATAGAATGTATATGAACTCTGCTCTTGGTTTAGTTCTTTTTTCTTGTCATCTTGTTCTTTATGGAGCTCCTGTATTTTGGTTTGTTCATCTTTAGTTCCATCATCGGATACTGTCTGTAA
>CAZKUS010000218.1:0-4023 GCA_964556025.1 uncultured Clostridia bacterium
GACGACTATCGGGAATACTTTAATGGAACATTTATTGGATGATACAATGGAAAATATTGAAAAGGGACAACCCATGAATCGGCCTTTCGAAGAGAGTGACTTGTTCCCACCCCTTGTGAGTAAGATGATAGCTGTGGGGGAGGATACCGGAGCCATAGAGGAGATGCTGGAAAAAGTGGCCGAATTCTACGAACAGGAAAGCAGCTATACCTTGGACAGGCTTAGCGCATTAATTGAGCCAGTGATGATACTTATCATGATGGTGGTAGTGGGGATTATAGTTCTGGCAGTGGTCCTTCCCATGGTAGAAATGTGGCAGATGTATTGATTAATAATCGATTTCTCCAATGTGCAAGGGACAGTGTAGTCTAAAGAAAAGTTAAATTGTAAGCTGATTAGATAGGTGGCGATAATATGGTATTAAAAGGTAAATTAATTTCAGAAAAAGTACCCTTAGGTATTGATCTGGGCGAGTCCAGTATCAAAATAGTGGAATTAAAACATTTGAGATCAAAATTTGCCCTGAAAAGGTTTACCATAGATCAAATAGCAGTGCAAGAGAGTGAACAAGAAGATGATGGAGAAAAAATAGGTGAATATCTGAAAGAGTGCCTGGATAAACACGGTATTAAAACTAAAAAGGCATATCTCGCATTAAAAAACAGCGATGTGATGATCCGCCCCATGACTTTTCCACCTATGCCCAAAAAAGAACTGGAACAAGCGGTCAAATATGAATCAGATAAACATCTCATGATGCCAAAAAATCAAGCTAATATTGACTGGCAGATAACTGATAGTACTGATAAACAAATATCTGTATTGTTGTTGGCTGCCAGAAAAGATCTGATTAGTAAATATCATCAAGTATGTGAAACTGCCGGAATCAAATTGGCTGCTCTAGATGTAGAAGTTTTTGCTCTTTTGCGATTGATTAGATTTTTGGAATATCACGAACCTCAAGATGAAGGAGAACGACCGGTAGGTGGAGAGCTGACTTTGACCTTAGACATGGGATCGAGTTCTACAACTTTGCTGTTTACTAAAAACAATCGCTATGTGTTTTCTCGAAATATTTCTTTGGGAGGCACTGATTTCACCAGAGCAATTTCACAAGAACTGGCTTTGAGTTTTCGTGATGCTGAACAAAATCAATCCCAAAATAACTATTTGGAATACGATAGTGTCAGAGGGAGAGCTTTAGATTTACTTCGGGAAATAGAGCGATCAGTAGAATATGTAAACGCACAAAACTTGGCTAAAGGTGATCCGGAAAAGTTGTACGTAACCGGTGGTGGTTGGCGTACAAAAGGTCTATTGGATTTTGTACGCGATAATGTGGGTATGAATCCCATGATTATCAATCCGTTTAAACACATTAAATCTCGGGGAGAACTTGTGACCGAAGGTATGATGGCAAGCATTGCCACAGGTCTTGCCCTCCGGAGGTGGAAAAAATGAGCATAAAACCAGATCTGCGCCTTCCGGAATACAAACAAAAAGAACAGATAAATTGGGGTAAGTACCTGCTGATATTGGTTCTAATCGGTTATATCGGGTTTTTAGGTTTTTGGTACTGGGCTATGGAGCAAGATTTAGCTAATCTGGAGAATACATTGAAACAAGAACAACAATTACAAGAAAACCTGACCTCTGAATTGGATGAGTACCAGGATTTACAAGAACTCAGAGAAAAACTGGAGCTTAAAACAGAACGTTTGGATCATTTAACTATAGGTCATATTTCTTGGACTGATCATTTGCAGGGATTAGAAGATAATATATCCACTGGTATAACTTTGGAGGAATACTCGGTACAAGAATTAGATAGTGTGTATATCAGCGGCCGAAGTGAATCAGTTTTGGATGCTATGGTGTTTATACAAGAGTTGGAGGCAAATACGGCTCATAAAAATTTGGAAATTGATTTTATAAGTGAAATTGAACAAGAAGAACAGGAAGAAAATCAAGGCGAAACTTATTATTTCGATCTGTATGGTGAATTAGATGTCTCTGCACAAGAATTTGACGGTTTAGTTGATGATGAAGATGATGAGGAAGAGGAAAACGGAGAAGTTGAAGATGAAGACGAGGAAGGAGATGATGAGTTTGAAATTTGATCTAAAGCAAGTAAATGAAAAAATAGCGAACTTGTCATCTCGAGAACGTGTGTTACTTTTGACTGTGGCTATTTTAGCCGTGTTTGTCCTGTTCTGGCAGTTTATCTTTCAACCATATCAACAAGAGCGCGACAACTTAGAAAGTGATATTCAAAATGTCCGAGAGAGTAATCAACAGATTATGGCAGACATAGATGAATGGGAAGATTATCAAGAAGATATAGATACCCCTGAAGACGAGTTGAGTGAATTAGAGCGAGAACTACCAGGACATCAAGAGCTAGAGTATACATTTTATGAAATTGCAACAATCTTATATAATCAAGATATTGGTTTTGATACCATCTATTTTACTCAGGATGAAGGTGAAGACGAACTAGAATTTGTCGAATTAAATGGTAACCTGCAGGGGAGTTATATTAATATTTACAGGACATTAGAACAGCTAGAGGAAATGGATAGACTGATAAATGTTACAGAAATATCCATCACGGCCATGGATGATACTATTTTAGATGAACAGCTGGAGGAAAATAGCCAGGAGGTCAATGTAGCTTTTGAAATGGAATTTTACTGGGACGATATAGCAGAGACAGAGCCAAATCGCTTAGACCCTGAAGATGTTGATTTGGGTAAATTAGATCCTTTTGTGGAAGTGGAATAGCTCTTATTACTTGACCATAACTTGTCCTGTTCACACGTTAATATGTAGTGGCTTATATTGCTAATAGGGGGTAATATTTATGCTGCACCAATTAAAATCAGAATTTGAAAATATAATTAAAGAGCACAATTTAATGGATAACAGGATCGAGATAACAGCCAGGCCATTAGAAATCAGAGAG
Organism: uncultured Clostridia bacterium; assembly: GCA_964556025.1. Classification (GTDB taxonomy): domain Bacteria; phylum Bacillota; class Natranaerobiia; order Natranaerobiales; family Natranaerobiaceae; genus Natranaerobius. The sequence goes on from CAZKUS010000218.1 coordinate 2,966, forward strand.
GCAATTGGAGAGACCGGGAGAACGAATTTACCATTACAAACAGGGAAAGAAGTACTTATTCAAGCTGAATTTTCTGGATGTAGCGGCCAAGCATTTACTGACAATCCCGGAGATTTTACTGGCACTCTTGACGATGTTTTAAAATTGGAATTAGATAATAACTTCAATCGAGCTCTATTGGTGGCGGCCATTAATGCAGTAACATGTTACTTGGGTCTTGCTTCTAATACTATTCACTGTCGAGATGATGATCTAGAAAAATGCGGTAATGACATAGTTAAACAGTTGAAAAATGAATATGGAGAAGAGTTAAAAATAGGTATTATAGGATTTCAACCTGTGATTATTGAAAATATTATCTCAGGTTTCGGTCAAGAGAATGTTGCTATTACAGACCTAAGTAGTGACAATATCGGTACCAGCATTTCAGGAGTAGGTATTTGGGATGGTACTAGCTACACAGAAAAATTAATAGCTGAAAGTGATGTAGTTTTGGCTACGGGGTCTACTGCTGCTAATGACTCTTTGATGGAGATCAAAAATTTATCTGATAAATACAGTAAGGAGCTATTGCTGTTTGGAACTACAGTAGCTGGTCCCGCAGCTTTGCTGGGTCTAAAGCGAATATGTCCCAGAAGCTATTAAGCTGTTTCCCGGCAAAAAGGTTTTGATTGCCATCACAACCATATTATGCTATAATAACTTTAGCACAATAAAATAAGACTTGTGAACTAAACATACTAAGTATAAAGTCGCAATAAATCTGTCGAGTTAGATTAAGTTTTAAATTACTAGGAAGAGGTGGTAAACTATGATGGACATGCTTAAGGTTACGATTAGACAAAGTCGGGGGTTTACTTTAATTGAATTGTTGGCGGTAATTGCCATTTTAGGTGTTTTGATTGCCATTGCAGCACCCAATGTTTTTGGCACTATTGATAGAGCAGAAGCAGAGAGTATTCGCGCCGATGCCAGGTCAGTGAGAAATGCTGTTTTGACTCATATTACTTTGGATAGGATTGAAAGAACTGATGATGTTGAGGAGAGTAGTATAGAAG
>CAZKUS010000219.1:0-4021 GCA_964556025.1 uncultured Clostridia bacterium
ACCCTCTATAGAGCTGGACTAGTATCTGAATTGGTCCCAGCTAAGGCTCTTTTTGAAGAAGAACGCACAACTATGGAAGCTTCCTTAGCCGCTTTTGAAACAGGACATGTAAATGCTTGTTCAGATTTAGGAGCAGCAGGAGTTGGTGCTGGAGTTTGTGAGTCAGCTCGTTTTGGTGAACTTGGAGCAAATATAGATCTTAGTCAAGTTCCCGTAAAAGAAGACATAACACCGGAAGAACGATTAATTTGTGAAACACAAGGTCGTATGCTGCTGCAAGTAAATCCTGACGGTGTTGATGATGTGATTTCAGCGATTGAAAATAAAGGCGCTACATGCTCTGTAATAGGAGAAATAACTGATGATCAAAAATCAGTGTTCAAATACGGTAAAGAACAAATAGCTGAAATTCCCAATAATCCTTCAGAAGAGATTTTAAAAGCTATACAAGAATAGTAAAAAATCATCATATTTCCTTTTTAACAAGGGCTGCAATCTAAAATGATCATTTTAGATTGCAGCCCTTGTTTCAAAACTATTATATACTTACTTTTTGACCTGATATCCAGCATCTACAACGGCTTTTTCCAAATCCTCTTGAGAGTTTTTAGAAACATCATAATTGATATTTACTAAAGCACTATCCAAATCTACCTCTACTCTTTCAACTCCAACTAATTCTTGCAATGCATTCTCTACAGCCATTTTGCAATGATTACAAGACATACCAGCAACTTTTAAAGTTATGTTTTCAAAATTTCCACCTTTGTCACAGCAACCTGACAATTGTGCTCACCTCCATGTTAAATTGTCCCTACCCTGCCGGGGGTGGGTAAAATTATTTTATCATTTATAAAATTTTAGGTCAAATCACCCCATTATTATCTGTAATTATTACTATGCTTATTTCTAATATTTGCAAAAATCTAAAAAAGTATAATTTTAAGCAGGAGAATGAATAAATATAAAGAAAGAATTATTTTAAGAATCTATATTAATTTGTTTAAGACTATTTGGCAGAGTAGATGCCATGCGTTAAGTGCTAAGGGATGGGATGTGGCCCTTAGACGAAAGGTTTTCCTGCGGTATGGCATCGCATCCGCTGCCACAATAAAGATTGAAGGTTTTCTCCTTTTTTTCTTTGTTGTGGCTCTCTGCCATCAACAGAGAAAGAAAGGAGGTGTGAATATTGAAACAAATCAATGAGAAAGGTTTGTTTAATTTTAATAGCCGCCAATTAGCAACTGCTGGGTTACTTATAGCTCTAGAAATTATTTTCACCAGGTTTTTTTCTGTGATGATACCCATTGGTGGTGTAGGCGGAATAAGACTCGGTCTTGGCCCAGTACCTATAATTATAGGCGGTCTTTTATTTGGCCCAGTTATGGGTGGCGTTGTAGGTGGTACCGCAGATATTCTAGGATTTTGGATGAATACTTTTGGCGTAGCAGTTCCTAATCCTTTAATATTTTTAGCTACAGTCCTGTATGGTGTAATCCCACCACTAATACTAAAACTGTTAAATAAAAGAACATCACCTAAAATTATTCATATGGGAATTGCAATCTTTTTCACTCAAATTGTCAGTTCTCTAACTCTTACTACTCTGGGATTACATTTGATATACGGCATGCCTATTGTAGCTTTATTGCCGCCTAGAATTATTTCTAATATTGTTTTAATACCTGCTTATAGTGTAATTTGTACATTTATCTATGCAAAAATTAGTCAGTCTAGTTATGTAAAGACAATTAAACAAAGTTTTTAATCCTAAAATTAAATACTATTCGAAGATATTTAAAGGGACCTTTATAGAATGATTTTTAAAAGGTCCCTTTGCTATTTATTTATTCGTCAATTTGAAACTGAGAAAACATACTCAGATACCTTTCTCCTGTATCAGGGAATAAAGTGACTATTTTAGAATTCTCACTATACCCTCGAGCTACTTGAACAGCTCCGTACATAGCAGCACCACTAGAAAAGCCCACCAATACTCCATATTTTTTTGCTAACTCTGCACTTTGATCATAAGCCTTTTGATCAGATACAGTTATCACCTCATCTATCAGCTCTCTATTTAACACTTCAGGTATAAACCCTGCTCCTATACCTTGTATTTTATGTGGTCCAGGATCACCACCTGACAATACAGGGGATTTTTCCGGTTCTACAGCATAGATTTTTATGCTAGGATTATGATGTTTTAGTTCTTCACCTACGCCAGTTATAGTGCCACCAGTTCCTACTCCCAATACTTTTGCAGTTGTATTTCTATGCATCTCTGGATTACTGTGATTATTAAATTGTTGAGGGATAAAGTATTTATCTGGCTGTTCTTCTTTTAATTTTTGTGCTTTAGTAACAGCTCCATTCATACCTTTATCCGCTGATGTTAAAATTAGCTCTGCCCCTAAAGCTTTTAGCAATGATCTTCTTTCCTCACTCATACTCTCTGGCATAGTAAGAATTAGATCATATCCTTTAACTGCAGATACTATAGCCAAACCTATCCCTGTATTGCCACTTGTGGGTTCTAATATCGTAGTTCCTGCTTTTAGTACACCCTTTTGCTCTGCCGTTTCTATCATACTTAAAGCAATTCTATCTTTGACACTTCCTCCTGGATTGAACATTTCTAGCTTAGCATATATCTGACTATTAATACCTTCCAACTTTTCGCCAACCTCTAATATAGGGGTGTCCCCAATCTTTTTTAACAAATTTGTTAACATAATTTCACCTCCGAATAACAATTATTATAACCTTAAATTCCTATAGGTTTATAGTGTTTAAATGCACTTTATAATATTTTTGATAAATTGTCAAGAGATTTGCTGTTTCTACATTAATAGGCTAAATTTCCCCAAAACTGTTGTATATTCTTAATTATTCCTAGGATAAACTATTATTGTATAAGTCTCATAATCGCTCAATTAATCATAAATTATTCGAGGAGGACAATTGATGAATACTAAAATTAAAGTTTTTAACGGGAATGAAGCAGCAGCTTATATTTCTTACCCTTTTACTGAAATTGCTGCTATCTATCCAATTACTCCTTCATCACCTATGGCAGAAATTACTGATAAGTGGGCAGCCCATGGTAAAACTAATATGTTCGGAAATCCCGTCAAAGTTGTTGAATTACAGTCTGAAGGCGGTGCTTCCGGTACTTTGCACGGTTCTTTAGCTTCAGGAGCTTTAACTACTACATATACTGCTTCTCAAGGACTACTTCTTATGGTGCCCAATATGTATAAATTGACTGGAGAATTATTACCCGCTGTATTTCATGTCAGTGCCAGAGCCATAGCCACCCATGCTCTATCTATTTTTGGTGATCATCAAGATGTTATGGCTTGTCGCCAAACTGGATTTGGTCTTTTGGCCTCTTCCAATGCCCAGGAAGTTATGGATTTAGGTTGTCTCGCTCATTTAGCGGCAATCACCTCTAGATGGCCTATACTACATTTTTTCGATGGATTTAGAACATCCCATGAATATCAGAAGATCAATGTAATTGATTTTGAAGACATTGAGAAGCTTGTGGATTATCAGGCCATAGAACAATTTAGACAAAGAGCCTTAAGGCCTGAACAACCCGTTGTAAGAGGAACAGCTCAAAACCCTGATATCTATTTCCAAGGTAGAGAATTAGCTAATCCGTACATCGATAAATTATCTGATACTATAAGTTACTACATGGATGAATTAGGTAAAATAACAGGTCGCCACTACAATTTATTTGATTATCATGGAGATCCAGAAGCAGAGTACGTGCTTGTCGCTATGGGGTCTGTGAGTGACACCATTGAAGAGACAGTTAATCATTTAAACAATCAAGGCTGGAAAACGGGATTAATTAAAGCACGGCTTTATCGTCCCTTCGATACAAACAAGTTTTTAAATGCTCTTCCCAAAAGTGTCCGTAAAATTGGAGTACTAGACAGAACCAAGGAGCCGGGTTCCCAAGGAGAACCTCTGTATCAAGATATTGTCCACGCAGTCAATCATATGT
>CAZKUS010000220.1:0-4008 GCA_964556025.1 uncultured Clostridia bacterium
TAAACCCCTTGTTTTATGCTAATTTATTTATATAAAATAACTCCCCGAGAGCCAGTTTTTCGTTTAGCCGCTGCAAAAGTGCAAAACTAGACTGCAGCACTAGAGACGATTTACTGCTGACTCCTCGGGGAGTTTTATTAAGGTTCTATAACAGCATCATGGTCAGGTGAACCCTGTTAGCTTTCCAAGGCTCTTTCGGGTATCCATCTATCAATACCGAAATTTTGATATCTCTTCCTGCATTCCCTCTGCTAGTTTGGCCAGATTCTCACTGGCTTTAGCTATCTCTTCCATTGAAGCAGTTTGCTCTTCTACAGTAGAGGTGATTTCTTCAGTACTAGATGAATTTTCTTCAGCAACAGCTGATAAATTCTGCAGATTGTCTATTATTTCTTTTTTCTTATGCTCCATCTTTTCTCCAGTTTCATTTAAAGTTGATATTACTTCTTTAGTTTCCTGTATAGAAGAAGCTATCCCTGAAAACTTCTCTTTTGTACTCTCTACACTTTGACTCTGTTTATCTACTGCTTTACTTGCCGTTTCCATAGCTTGGACTGATTCATCGGATTTATCAACCAGGCCATTTATAACATTCTTTATCTCTTCAGTGTACTCATTTGATTGCTCTGCAAGTTTTCTGATCTCATCTGCCACTACAGCGAACCCTTGACCAGCTTCTCCAGCCCTGGCCGCTTCAATAGCAGCATTCAAAGCGAGTAGATTGGTCTGTTCGGCTATGTCCGAAATCATGCTAGTGGCATTTTCGATTTGTCCGGTACTGTCTTTTATTCCCGTCACCGCTTCTTGCACTTGTTTAGATGCCTCGATATTTTCTTCAGTTACTTCTGTCAATTCTTCCACAATCTCATTTCCTTCATTTTTCAGTTGATCTACATTTTTAGCTGACTCGTTTAAGGTTTTCATGTACTGCTGATCCTCTTCAATTAGTTCACCTAATTCATCCGACTTTTGTGATGCTGTATCTGTAGTTTCTGCCTGGTTACTAGCTCCGCTGGCAATATCTTCTACTGCTTTTGACACTTCATTGGCGGCGCTATTGTTTTCCTCAGTGTTGGCACTCAATTCTTCTGAAGAAGCAGCTACCTGCTCAGCCTTATCATTAATTTGTGTGACCAAATTGACCAAACTTTCCCGCATGTCAGCCAGTGATTGGGTTATCAACCCTATTTCATCTTTCCTTTTGAGGTATTTATTGGCCTGATCATCTTCGTGGATTGTAAAATCATGATTGGCCATACGATTTATTACCTCTGTCAATGAACTTATAGGGACCAACATATTTTTGTTGATAAAGTAAGTTATGAAAAAAGCGATCAATAATATTAAGAACGGTATGGCTATCAGTAAATTTCTAACAAAATGAACATCTTCCAAAACTTCTGCTTCACTTACTCTATAGAACACTCCCCAATCAGATTGTTCAATAACTGATGACCCAATATAGTAATCATCTATTGTAAATAGCTCTCCGCCCTGGTCTAAGGTAGTTTGTACATATTCCCTGTCATCAATGCTCTCTTCCTCAATTGCCATTTTTTCATCGGGATGGGCGATAACTGTCCCCTCACTATTAGTAATATAAGCAGTTCCGACAAACTCTTCACTAAAATCTGTAATAAGATCTGACATAAATTCCAGACTTATATCTCCACCAATAACACTAGTTTCAGTTGCGTTCTCCACCGGTACCGCAATAGTAACAATTAATTCATCAGTGGCAGCGTCTATATAAGGTTCTGTGATAAAAGGTTCGTTAGTTTCCATAACACCTTCAAACCAAGGTCTTTCTCTGGGATCAAAATCATCACCCAAATCTTGGTCTGGTTCAATCAACATTTCCCCGTCTTGTGTTCCCTCATATATGTTTACAAATTGATCATTTTCACTTAACACATCATCGTATAAATCCCGCAGCTCTTCTTCATTATGATCAAAACTCGACTGTGAGATCGCTATAGACTCCATTACAGCAACATTTGCGCTTATGAATTCTTCCACTTCCCTGGCAATATCTTGACTTTCCTGCCTAGTTTCATTTTCCACCCCTTCGACAATCCTGGGTAATAGACTCACAATACTGGCAGACCCGTATAGTACAGCTGGAATCAATATCCCTATCAAAGTCAATGCAAGTATTTTGTACTTCAATTTTGCATTTTTAAACATTTTAACCGTATACCCTCCTCAAATTTCACTCCATTAATATATTTTCGACATATTTCCGACACAGCCAATACAATTATTATATTAGACTTATAGTGTAGATTTCTAGCAACTATAGTCTCATTTCGACAAAAAATCCCTGTTATTTGCAGGATTTAACTTTTTCTAAGGTTGGCTAGCAACACTCAACTTAAGCTGAATTAATTATCTAAAAAATAATTCACCACTCCCAAAATCACGTAAATACCGAATAAAGCTCCAGTTAAATAATGAAAAAAAGAAAGCACCACCAATATGACAAGGGCCCCCACTACTTGAATATTATTTTTCGGGCGATAGCTTTTAAAGGAGGGATAAGGTATAGTGGTTACCATCAATCCTGACATCACCAAAGTAAATATGACAACCACATACAACGGAACTACCTGATAGGTACTTAAAAACGCCACAATAATCCCAACTACCGGAAACATTTAACTTTCTGGCCATACGACCATCTATGCCGTCTAAAAACATAGCCAAAATGATAAATCCCACCCCGATTCTGGCCAAATCCATATGCAGCATCATCAAAGCCAAAAATCCCAAGGCCAAATTACTAAAAGTTAGCACAGTTGGAAACCAGTTTTTTAGTATATACAAGGTAGCCTCCTTTCATGATCCATCTCCAATAACGTACAGTCTATAGTTGATTTCATAATATCACAAGATAATAGTATAAAAACTATATTAATAGGAATTTATAACTGAATCCATAAAATAAAAAAACTCCCACTTCTATTTAAAGTAATGGGAGCTTATCTTTAGTCAGTATTTAATGTTTAAGCTTAAAACAAATTACTAGAAACTTTTATATCTGTTATTCAGATAGCATATCTAGCAGTTCTTCCTCTGATTCGATTTGATATAATTTAACTCCAATATGTTGAAGTTTATCAAAATCTGTTTCCAAATTGATCTTATCTATTGTAGATTTTTGGAGACCTTCAAACTTTTCTTTTGCTTGGTTTATAACTAATAATCTGATTGCTTCTATCTTGCCTTCTTTCTTGCCTTCTTTCTTGCCTTCTTCTTTACCTTCTATCTTGCCTTCTTTCCTTCCAATCTCTCTACCTCTTCTTTCCCAAGAAGTGATCATTTCCTCCAATTTACTCACCTCCTCATGTGAAAGTTCTTCAGTAAGTTCTTTTTTTAAATCTTCATCCTCACTTTCAGATAATTGGATGTACGTATCCATAAAAGTAGTGAGCAATTCTGCTCGAGCTTTATCTAGTTTTAACCTCAACATCATACGAAAAAATTCTTTTTTAACTTGTTTCTTCTCATTCTCATTATAATCCATCCTAGATAGCAAAGCAGTAACTACAGGATTTTCTTTCTTAAGATATTCTCTCCAGGATAGTTTCTTTAAATGCAACTGCATAAAATTGAAATTTACTACATTTAAAAAAGGAAACTCTACATCGAATCTATCCGATTCTTCTTTTTTAGTATCATGAGCTAATACTGCCACTGGTAAAATCCTAATGTTATGTTTTAAATATAAACTGCAGAAGTATCTGAACATTCTTTGCTTAAACTCTTCTTGTTTTTGTGCTTGTGGTTCAACATGGACTAATATATACCCTTCTTCACCATATAATTTAGTTTTTACTAAAATATCTACCACACGCTTTTCTTCTGTAGTTATATCTGTTATCTCTTGCTGCAAAAATTCTAGATGGTTATAATCTATATGCTGACTTGCTTCCGGGAAAAAACCTTCCATGAACTCTTTAAAAAAATTAGTGATCAGTTCTTTATACAGTTTATCATGATCAATCT
>CAZKUS010000221.1:0-3999 GCA_964556025.1 uncultured Clostridia bacterium
ATCATTGGTGTTTAAATATGATACTAAACCGCCGTTTCCTATCAATTGTCTTTTTAGCTTATTCCAACTTAAATCGTTTTGTTCTGCGTACTTTACTAGATCACCATTTGGTAATCCACCGCTTCTCTCAGGAGAAAACGGTCCTTCACCGTCTAAAGCATTGTTTACATCAATTACTTGTCCTTTGCAGTGAGCACCAACAGAAATACCTCCACCTAGATGAACTACAATAAAATTGGTATCTTCATATTCTTTACCATATTCAACAGCAGCTTTTCTCGCTACAGCTTTCTGATTTAGTGCGTGGAAAATACTTTTTCTGTCAATTTCCTTGAATCCTGATATCCTGGCCACATCTTGTAGTTCATCTACAACAACAGGATCTACAATGTAAGCAGGAATATCTAACTGGTTTGAGATCTCTTTAGCTATAATACCACCTAGATTAGAGGCGTGCTCTCCTTGGTACCCTTGTCTCAGATGTTCATCCATTAAATCATTGACTTCATAAGTTCCTCCAGAGATGGGCTTCAACAGCCCACCCCTGGCTACAACAGCATCAAGCTTGTTAAAGTTTATCCCTTGATCATCTAAAAACTTGAGAATACTGTCTTTGCGAAGTTCGTACTGATCGATGATAGTATCAAACTTATTTAATTCATCCGGAGAGTGTTCTAATTTTTTTTCAATTAGCGGACTTTCTCCATCAAAAATAGCTATTTTAGTAGATGTGGATCCGGGATTTATTACTAACATTCTATGCTCTTCTTTCATTATGTCACCCCTCCGTAAGTATACAATATTGTTTTAATTTACAAATTTAGTTTTTATTCCTTTCATGGCATTAATGCGTTCTTCTGCCATTTTGCTTGCTGCCACAAAAGTTGTGAGATTGTCTCTCTCGGCGATTTCAAACACCTTAATCATATTATCATAGATAGTGGAGATTTTTCTGTAAGCCCTCTCTTCATTATAACCGGTTAATTCATGAGAAACGTTGATGACACCACCAGCATTTATTACATAATCGGGAGCATACAGTATTCCGCGCTTTTTAAGTTCTTCACTATGTTTTATCTCATCTTCTAATTGGTTGTTAGCAGCCCCTGCTATAGCTTCAACTTTTAATTTAGGGATAGTTTCATCGTTAATTATGGCTCCCAATGCACATGGAGCGAAAATATCAGCTTCTTGTTCGTAAATCTCATCAGTTTCTACAGCTTTAGCTCCAAAATCTTTAACTACTTTATCTACTGATTCTTTATCTATATCTGTAACTATTAAATTAGCACCATCTTTGTATAGATATTCACTCAGATAGTATCCTACACTGCCGACACCTTGAATAGCTACAGTTTTTCCACTAAAATTAGTGCTTCCCCACAATTTTTTTGCTACAGCCTGCATACCTGCGTAACAACCGTAAGCGGTGGCTGGTGAAGGAGTGCCGCTTTTACCAGGTAATCCTACTGCATAATCAGTTTCTACACTTATTGTGTCTAAATCGTTTACTTTAACTCCAACGTCTTGGGCAGTTATATACCGCCCGTTTAGTGACTGCACAAATCTTCCGTATGCTCTCATCATCTCTTCAGTTTTGTGTTTTTTAGGGTCACCAATAACAACTGCTTTACCTCCACCAAGGTTTAGACCAGCAGCTGCAGATTTATAAGTCATACCTCGAGACAATTTCAAAGCATCGTCTATAGCTTCTTCCTCTGTATCATAAGTCCACATTCTAGTACCACCTAAAGCAGGACCAAGTGTAGTGTCATGAATAGCAATAATGGCTTTCAGACCTGTGTCTTCATCTTGGCATAAGACCAACTGTTCATAGTCACTGTTTTTCATTTCTTCAAAAATTTTCATGTAAATCAACCTCCCTCATTAAAATATTTGATATTCAAAATCTTTAATTATGTTAATTTCACTTAAATAAATTCTGTAAAAAAATCACAAGAATGTTAAGTTATACTTTTAAATTAGCTACCATAGTACAAGCTGCAGCTATAGAATAAACTTTAGCATCATGCGGATCTGCTCTGGAAGTGAGAATCACAGGGCGTTTAGCCCCTGCTAGAATTCCCGCTATTTTGCCTTTTCCTAATTGTGTTAATGATTTGTATAAAACATTTCCTGCTTCAATGTCAGGAACAAGTAATATATCAGCATCACCTGCCACTGAACTATTAATCTTTTTTTGGGAAGCAGCCTCTTGAGAAATAGCGTTATCTAAAGCTAAAGGTCCATCTACATGGGCATTTTTTATCTGACCTCTATCTGCCATCTTTGATAATACAGAAGCATCCATTGTAGCTTCCATATCAGGATTAACTACTTCTACAGCTGCTAGAGGAGCTACTTTAGGTTCGGAAATATTCAAGTTAATGGCCATGTCGACTGCATTTTGAGTAATAGTAGCTTTTTGGTCTAAATTAGGAGCGATATTCATAGCAGCATCAGTTAAAAAGAGTAATTTATGGTACGCCGGTACATCTAAAATTGCTATATGACTCAGTATTTTTCCGGTACGCAATCCGATCTCTTTATCTAATACGGCTTTGAGTAAATCTTTTGTTTGAACATGTCCTTTCATCAATAGATCAGCTTCATCTTTATTAACTAATTCTACAGCTGTTCTAGCAGCTTCTCTAGGTTCAGGTTGATCAATTAGATGAAAGCCATTTATATTGAAATCAATTTCACCAGCGAGTCGTGTAATTTGATCTTGATCTCCAATAAGAATTGGATGACAGATATCACTTTCTACAGCTTCTTTTAATGCCATCAAAACCTCTTTGTCTTCTGCTGCAGCCACACTAACTCTTTGAGTAGTAAATATACTAGCCTGATCAAAAACTTCTTGCAGGGATTTAACCAAAATTCCTTCCCCCTTTCAGATTTTGTTGTTAATTTATAATTTATATAATATGCAATATTTATGCCAAAAAATAAAAAGCCAAGGATTCCTCTTGAAAGGTACCCCTGACTTTTAATTACTGCAAATAATTGCATGCATTGCAATCAATTGCATGTAAATGTTTGCAGTTATTTTTTTATTTGAAACTTATCAAGCTTGTAATATAGAGTCCGCAAACTAACTCCTAAAGTTCTAGCAGCTTTTTCTCTGTTACCCTGGAAATTCTCAAGAGTTTGCTCAATTACCTGCTTCTCTGTTTCGGCTAGTATATCGTTTAATTTTTTATTAGTAGAGATGGGTACCTCTGTCATTAAATTGCCCTGTTGGTTTGATTCAGTAATTGCCAGCCTGTCCAAACCAGGTAAGTGATGTGGCTTTATTTCTGATTCTTTCATTTTCATATTTATTATAGCTCTACCTATGAAGTTTTCTAATTCTCTTACATTTCCAGGCCAATGATATTCTTTTAATATATCCAAAGCTGTCTGTGAAATATTATTCACATTTCTTCCATATTCTTGATTAAATTTTTTTATTAAACTGTCAGTCAATAATGGAAGATCTTCGATTCTTTCGTTCAATGAAGGTATTCTAATTGGTATGACATTTAAACGATAGTACAAATCTCTGCGAAAATAACCTTCTGTTATAGCTTGTTCTAAATTTTTGTTGGTTGCTGCAATAATACGGCAATTAATAGAAACAGGTCGGTCGCCACCAACTTTGACCACTTCCCACTCTTGTAAAACTCTTAACATCTTAGCTTGTAAATTCACTGTCATTTCACCGATTTCATCTAAAAATATTGTGCCATTTTTTGCTTGTTCAAATAATCCTTTTTTCCCACCTTTTTTTGCTCCAGTGAAAGCCCCTTCTACATAACCAAACAATTCACTTTCAAGTAAACTTTCAGGTAAAGAAGCGCAGTTTACCCTGACAAATCGATTATACCTTCTATCACTGGTATTATGTATGGCATGGGCAAATAATTCTTTACCAGTTCCACTTTCACCCCTTAATAGAACCGTTGCAGGGGTGTATGCAGCTGATCTAGCCATTTCAATCGCTACTTTTATTCC
>CAZKUS010000222.1:0-3990 GCA_964556025.1 uncultured Clostridia bacterium
CTATTAACACAATAACGCTTTCTCTTTTTTCATTAGGTTCCCATAAACGATCAGCTTTAGAATGAAAAGTTTTTCTAACAGCCTGGAACACATATCTGTGATCCTCATCAACAAAGTTAAGAAATCCTTTACTTCTAAGTATCTTATCTCCTCTAGCTGTAAATAAATCTTTGATCCACTTATTCACTTCCTCCTTAACTAACGGACGGTCCTCTGATAATACGATCGTTTTTACTTCATCCATCATGTCAGCACCCTCCTTTTCTTTTTGCTGATCCACCTCCTTATGGTTTGACATGTTTTTCACTTCCTCTGACACCGGTATATAACTAAATAGATTAGTATTCATAATTTTAGACAAGTCATCTAATTCCGCATATTCAGTTTTATAAACTTTAGCTATTGAATTAATATTTCTGATTCGATTTTCTAAGTTACTGACTGTTGTTGAATCTACCAGATCAATTTTGTTTATCAAAATAATGTCTGCAAAAGCAATTTGTTCAATCGCCGTTTTGTATTCATCAATTGTTATATAACCATACTCAGCATCTACAATAGTAATATAACTATCTAAATAATAACCATCGCGCAGTTTATGCATAAAAAACAATTGGCTTAAATGTTCTGGGTTATCCAACCCACTAGACTCCATCAATAAATAGTCAAAAGTTTTTGATCCACCGGTAGTATTCATAACACTGTGATCATGACATTGGGCATTGAGATTTTCTAGTGCTCCGTATAGCACCAATTGAGGGTCTTGATGCATTGAAACTCCAGAGACAAGGTTGATATGAGAATTTTTCGTTTTAACTAACTGATTGTCTATGCCAAACGGCCCATACTCTCTTATAACCACTTCAATTTTTTTATCAGGGGAATTAATTAGTATATCATTCATCAATGTTGTCTTTCCTGAACCTAAGAAACCACCCAAAATAGTAACTGGCTTCTTCTGATTATCACAGCTGCAATCAGGTTGATTATGACGACTGCAATATGACATTTACAACCCTCCAATAAGATTACATATTTAACACAAATAATTAATAAATTATAATAAAGATAAAAAAATAGAGCTTCTTTCTCATAAAAGCAAAAATACCTTAAAAACCAAAGTTGATTTAAGCAAAATTACAAGAAAAAGCTCGTGAACCTCTCATGACTATAGTCACAAGAGTACGTGACGACATTTCAAAAAATACATCGAGATATGTACTAACAAAATAGACTATTTGTGCTAATTTTTTTAATTTTCGGTAATTTAATACTACTATATTCGGGGGATTTAGTCAATAAATTTTTTATATGATTTAATATAAAATAAATTAAAAACACCTTTCGACTTGGGAATGGTACTCAAAGTAGCCTCAAAGTCGAAAGGTGTTTTTGTTATTCAAACCACTCTTCTACTAATTGTTCATTTTCTTCCACAAATTCCTCTGCCTTTTCTTCTATCTCCAGATCTTGTTCATCAATCTCTTTTAGCAGGGAATTAATCAAGTCTTGATCTAGTTTAAAGTTTTCCAGGGCTTGATAGATATCTGGCAGATCTGTTTCCAAACTCTCTCTTCCAATGGTATAAACCGAGTCATCTCTTTGGAAGACGTCTTTTGGATCATCTAACATTTGTAGGTCCCATTTGGCCCATTTATGATGAGGTGTCCAAGCAGTGACGGCCACAGGATTTTCGGCTTGGTAGTGATCGTCTAGGCGCTCTAGCATAAATTCTTCATCACCCATGTCTTGATAATCATTTTCGTATTCTCGATTGTAGTATCCTAAGTTTTTCAAATCCATATCCAGATCGTACTCTCGAATCACTTCTTCTAGTTGCTGACTGATACCGGCAACTGATGATATTCCGTAGATATACCCCTCTAGATCTTCAGTTTTATCCGCCAAATCTTCAATGGATTCAATATCCATGTACTCTGGCACAGCGATGCCGTATTTTATGTCAGGGAGCACTTCCGCTACTCTATCTAAATCCTCTCCAAACTCTTCATAATAGTACTCATGGGTATTAGGTAAATAAGCGGAAAAACTAAAATCTATTCTCTGATGATCATCTAGGGATATTTCGTGAAATATCGGTGTCACATCTGCTAGTATCACTTCAGCTTCATAACCTTGTTGCTCTAGGGCCTCTTTAAATATATAGCTCATAAGTTGGGTTTCCAACCAATTAGTTGAGCCAATCTGAATGGTCTCTTCCGGCTCCGGTGGTTCTGGCGGCTGATAAACGTAATACCCATCAGTGTCTATATATCCCATCTGATGCTCCTTTATTATTCTAGCCACACCACCTTGAAAGTCCTGAGCACTATCAAATTGAGGTTCTATTACCTGATCACCATCCAGATCGATATAGCCCCACTGATCGTTTACTTCCACCCTGGCTCTGTCATAATGAAATGGGCTAACTTGATCGAATTGTGGCTCTGCTATCATTTTTTCCTTATCTAAATCAAAAAATCCCCATTTATCCTCTCGCTCCACTGAAACTACACCCTGACTTGTTAATCCGATATCCTGGTATTTTAAATCTAAAATCATCTCACCAGACATGGTGTAGAGTCCCATGTTGTCGTCATCTGAGACTAATAAATATTCTGAGGAATCTTCCGATTCATGACTGTGATGTCGATGGATCCTATCGTAGTCTATCTCCAATACTGTCTCCCCATCTTGATCGATAACCCCCTGTTCATCATCCAGGGTAACTATATACTTATCTTGTTCGGGTGAGTCTGATATTCGTTGGTATTTGGGTTCTATCTCATAATCTCCCTGCTTATCGATAATTCCATGCTTTCCGTTCTTCTCTACTGTAGCTAAGCCCTCTTCATCAAAGCTACTAGCCAATTGATATTGAGGTTCTATGATCATTTCACCTTGGGGTTTAATGTAACCGAATTTATCGTCTTCTCCTACCACAAGTCGGTCGTTTTTCAAGTCTCCGATATAATCAAACTGTGGTTTTACTATTTTTTCACCATGGATATTTACAATGCCAAAGAGGCGGTTACCTTTTTCATCTTCCTTTTCTACAGTTAAAAGCTCTTCTGACAGATTTGACAGATCGCTATATTCGGAGCTGGACAGCTCTGGTTCTAATAGCCAATCGCCATTTTGTTCAATGATACCAAAATCACCATCTTGCTTGACAGGTGCTTTTCCTCCTAGAAATTTTTCAGCTTGAGAAAATTGCGTATCTATCACTTGATTTCCGTATTCATCTATGAATCCGAACTGTCCGTCTTTTTCCACCATGGCAAGTCCTTCTTGAAAGTGGTAAATATTATCGTACTTAATTTCTGTGACTTGATTTCCCTGTAAATTAATCAGACCACGCTTGCCATCTACTTGCACAGTGAAAGAGCTGTCCGAAAAGTTGATTACATTGTCATATACAGGTTCTATTATGAATTTTTCAGTATGTTCATCCCAGATCCCTTCGTTTTCACCTTGAACAATTTGAGTAAAATTATCAAAATAATCAGGTGTGATACTGTCAAACTCTTCATCTAACAGATATTCTCCATTTTGATCAATGAGCTTAGACTTATCATCATGGCTAACTTCTAAACTGTTTAGGGGAATGAATTCCAGTATCCCCTCTTGTTCATCCCATTCCACCTGATAGAATAGCTCTTTAAAAAACTCTAAAGGTATAAAGCTCCTGCCATCGGCGGTGATAATATCACTGCAGTGATATTATCACCATCGCCGTTCCAAAAAACTTCCATATTCATCAGAGACAGTACCGAACGAATGGGCAGATATAAAATCTCTTCTCGGTCATCTTTTTCTATTTCTGCTACTTCTTGTTCGACAATTTTAGCTTCAGGTTCCAATTCATACTGTTCATCTGCAATATGAAGTTCTTTAGGGATTTCAAATTCATTTGTTTGTCCGTATGTGATTGTAGCTGCCGACATTACAAAAGCTGCAAATACATATATAACTTTTAAAACACAGGAA
>CAZKUS010000223.1:0-3200 GCA_964556025.1 uncultured Clostridia bacterium
ACTGTATCAGAGACCTTGGGTTCTGATCAATTTGTGGAAGTAGATCGTCCAGCGCCCGGTGGGGAAGATTTCGCTTTCTATGCCAGAGAAGTTCCCGCTGCTTTCTTGTGGTTGGGCTATGCTAAAGAGGGCGAACAAGTGTATCCACCCCACAGCTCTTATTACGATTTTGATGAAGATGTTCTACCCATAGGTACCAAAGTTATGACCAAATTAGCCCTCAATTGGAGTGACAAGTCCCATGAAAATTGATATAGCGAGGCTGAAAAACAATTTACTGAGTTTAAGTGAATTCGGTTACAAAGAGGGAAAGGGTATTACGCGCGCTGCTTTTACACCTGAATACAATCAGGGAAAAGAATTCACGCGCAATTTAATGATAGAATCAGGATTGCAAGTTTGGGAAGATTCCCTGGGCAATCTGTTCGGCCGTCTAGGTGGTGCTAGTGATAAGCCTACAATCATGGTGGGTTCCCATCTAGATACAGTCCCTCAAGGAGGAATATTTGACGGTGCTTTAGGTGTTTTGGGTGGAATAGAAGCTGTTAAGACCATGGTGGAAGCGGGTTATAGTAATGATCACCCCGTAGAAATATGTGCTTTTACCGCTGAAGAGGGAAGTAGCTTAGGCGGCACTCTCGGAAGCAGGGCTGTGGCCGGGAAAGTACAGTTGTCTGAATCTGAACGAGAAGGCCTCGATCAACTGGGATTATCAGAGACAGCCATTACTTCAGCAAATAGGTACCAGGAACTAGTAAATTCAAAATGCTATTTAGAACTACACGTGGAACAGGGGCCATCACTGTGGACAGATAAATTGGATATAGGAATCGTTTCAGCTGTTGCCGGCATTAGACGCTATCAAATAACGGTTACTGGAGAGGCCAACCATGCAGGGACGACACCCATGGATCTCCGAAAAGACGCTTTATTGACTGGCAGTGAACTGATCCTTAAAATCAACAAGGTCGTTCAAGAGATCGGTGGAAATCTCGTGGGGACAGTGGGAGATATCAAGGTGACACCGGGTGCTACAAACATTATCCCCGGTCAGGTCAGCTTTCCCTTAGAACTCAGAGATAATGACCCGAAAGCATTGGATAAGGCTGTCTCACGTATTCAGGAGCTGCTCACAGAACAGTCGTCAGATGGATGTAACTGCACTATATCTGAATTAATTACTAAGAAGGAAGTCTCATTGAACACCGACGTTCAGGAAAACATCGAAGCGGCCTGTCGTGATCTTGGCTATAGTTACAGATATATGATCAGTGGAGCGGGTCATGATGCGACTATTATGTCTCAGTTAATGCCCACAGGTATGATTTTTATTCCCAGTGTCAACGGTATTAGCCATTCACCAGAAGAATGGAGCGAATGGGAAGATATAGAAAAAGGCGTTAATACCTTGTTGCACAGTATAATAAAACTCGATTCAAATAAAAGCTCTGCTATCAACATTTAACTTAAACTGAGCCTTTGGAAAAAATGGAAAGCGAGAATAGATGAGAAAGGAGGGGGCAAATGGATAAACAGGTGTCAAATTTAGTTACAAATATTAGAGAAAGCTTGATAAACTGGAGGAGAGATTTTCATAAATATCCTGAAAGTGGTTGGACGGAGTTTAGAACTGCTTCTATTATAGCCAAAAATATGTCTGAAGCGGGATTTAGCTTAAAAATGGGAGAACAGGTTATTGACAGCGAATCTCGCATGGGCTTACCGACTGCTGAAGAACTGGAACATCATTATACTAGAGCGAAACAACAGGGGGCTCCTTTAGATTACTTGTCTAATTTTGAGGGAGGATTTACCGGCTTGGTGGCTACCATGGATACCGGTGAACCGGGACCTCATATAGGAATTAGAGTTGATATAGATGCCAATGACTTATCAGAATCTGAAGATCCAGAGCATTTTCCCAATCAAAAAGGTTTTGCTTCCAATAACCCCGGTGTTATGCATGCCTGTGGTCACGATGCTCATGCCGCCATAGGTTTGGGTGTAGCAAAAATTCTACAAGCAATTAAAGAAGAGGATAAAAATAAAAGTAGTCATGATGCTAATGGAAATCCACTTCCCAATCTGTCGGGTAAAATTTCTATTATATTTCAGCCGGCAGAAGAAGGGGTACGCGGCGCTAAGTCAATGGTGAATGCCGATATTTTAAAAGACGTAGACTTTCTTTTGGGACTTCACATTGGCATAGGTGTGGATGAAATCGGTGCAGTTTCGACCGGACAGGAAAACTTTTTATCAACAACCAAATTTGATGTAATATTTACCGGACAGCCAGCTCATGCCGGAGGAGCACCGGAACAAGGGAAAAACGCTCTACAGGCCGCAGCAGATGCAGTTTCCGGATTGTATGGTATCTCACGTCATCGACAGGGTCAATCTAGAATTAATGTGGGAACATTGAGCGCTGGAACAGGTAGAAATGTAATTCCAGCAGAGGCCACTATGAAGATGGAAACCCGCGGTGAGAATACGGAGATAAATGATTTTATGGTATCCAGGTCTCGAGAAGTGATATCAGGTGCTGCTCAGATGCATGGAGTGGATCATGAAATTCATGAAGTGGGCAGTGCCCCATCAGCCCAGAGCTGTGAAAGTTTAGTCGATAAAGTAGTGGAAATAGCAGAAGTTAATTCTGATTTTAGTTGGTACGGTCCGGGTATATTTTCCGGCAGTGAAGACTTTGCCTACATGATGAAAGATATGGAAGAAAAGAATAAACCCTCGGCTTATCTAATTTTTGGTACCCCGTTAATCAGTGGACATCATACGAGAGAATTTGATTTTGATGAATCTGTTATGGAAAAAGGCGTGGAATTTGTAACTAATATGATTTTAGAACTCCAAGAGGGTGGACTATAGTTTATCTCTGCCCTGGGTACTCTTTAGTTTATCTATTTGATGTGTTTGTTGCTAACTGCAAATTCTCGATAGTAGATTTTGCAGTTAGCAACATTCTATTCCAACAATGTCTGTGCAAACTTTTCTCCTTTTCTTTTAGCTTCAGGTAAGATATTCCGTTTAAAACTATGATCATTTTGGTCAGATTTTTCTGGATGCTGATTATCTGGTGCAGGGATAATCTCGTCTGTGATTTTAGGATTATCCGGAAATAGTTCGATAAAACCTCCTACATTGCATAGATTCCCATAATTACATGTAAAACAAGCGTACTCTCCCTG
>CAZKUS010000223.1:3213-3981 GCA_964556025.1 uncultured Clostridia bacterium
ATCCTTTCATGTTTTGAAGAGGGAATCTTCATTGTGTCTTCCGGAAAAGCATGCTCTTTCCCAGAAAGCTTGTCCTTTGCCATTCATCCTATCCCAATAAGTAGGTGCACCAAAAACTATACCATCTGCATTAGTTAGTTTATCCATAATAGCTTGAAAATCGTCATTTAAAATACAACGGTTGGATTTGACACATCCGTTGCAAGCTTCGCAAGGTCTAATAACCTTGCCGGAAAGGGTTATTAGTTCAGTTTCTATATCTGGAAATTCTTTCATGCCATTTAGTACAGCTTTAATAACTGTTTCTGATATTTTTTTCTTTCTCCCTGCGCTTACCCCAATTACTTTCTTCATACTGATTCTCCTTTAGGCTGAGTTAAAGTTGAAAGTTGCTAGCTTCTTCTTGTGTCATATTCGGGATATTAAATGGTGATGGATCATCACTTTGAACAGAATGACCAGTAGAAGTTATTAAATCGACAATATTATCAACACTTCCGTGATCTAATGCTGCTCCTGCCTCGTGAATCAATTTTTCAATAAAATCAGCTGCATCATCATCAGACATATTGGCGAGAAACTTGAAATTATTGTTATTTCTATCGCCATAGGAAAATGATTTTTTAAAATCATTAAAAGTTTCCATTAATAACGCTCCTTTCCTATTATGATTTTGTAATCTCAATAAAACTCTATAGTCGATAAGTCATTAACATTAGCTAGTAACTGTTAGTGTATCATTAACAAAATACAATGACAAAAACCCAA
>CAZKUS010000224.1:0-3971 GCA_964556025.1 uncultured Clostridia bacterium
ACCACCAACCCTCTCAACCTCCCCAGACTCCGTAGCATTACTGAAAAACTCGACCTCAGCATCTTCTACTGTTGAACCTAGCTCGTCATGTATATATGCTGTCAGGTTGGTTCCTTCCTCTTCATGGAGGTAGAAGCTGTCTCTTGATAACTTGAACTCTTCAACAGATAAGTCTCCTAACAGTTCAAACAGGACGCTATCAACCGGTCCGGTTGCGTTGTAGTAAAGGTTCTCGTTATCATCTATGTGAGCTGAAACATTGTAAACACCTGGCTCGATGTCGCTTGCACCTGTCCAGATGGTTGAAGCTTCACCATCTCCATCCGTAGTTACGTCTTCCTCGATTAAATCGGAGTCGTTGTAGTAAAAGTCAACAGGATAGTCTTCTATAGGCTGTTCTTCTCTGTCAATGTCAACTGTCTCCGCCTCTATCTCCAACTCATCTCTGTCTATTTCTTCTCCTTCATCAGGGGTTAGCATGTTAACCTCTGCTCCTCCCCAGACTGTCAGATCGATCACGGTTTCTTCATAACAGTTTTCATCCTCTAAGCAGTAATCCCAAACACCAGTAGCGTTTGATATTACGCTGAACTCGTCTTCTCCGATATCTCCGTGTTCAGGCACCTCTACTTCGACAGGTGGTTCAATGGTTTCTCCTACCTCTATCTCTACAGGTCCGTGGACGTCTATATAGTCTTCCTCAAGTATCTCAAGGTTTTCTAAATCGTATTCAATGGTTTCTAGCAGTATATTTCCAAGGTTCTCAAGGATCAGATCCGTCACGTAAACAGATTCTCCTCTTCTGATATGTTCTGAAACGTATTCGTTGTGTTCTTTGATTACAGGGTTCTTGTCAACCTCTATCTCAGTGTCAACGATCTCTGACACTATGCTTTCTTTTTCATAGTCCTCTGGATCGTACCATGTAACAGATACGTCGTATTCAATGATTTCATCAGTATCTGCCTCAGGTCCTACCGTTATTTCAGCTGTTGATATGCATTCTTCACCCGTCTCTACATCTCCGCATTCTTTTGAACTGTCTATATCTATTTCAATTCCTTCTAAGAGTGCTGCGTCGTGGTGGTGTCTTATCTCTGCATCGTAAAGAGTACCGTTTTCGAAGTTTGAAACGTTGACCTCGTGCGTGAATGTATAGGTATCTTCTTGTGTGACTCCTCCATCTACATGAACTTCTTCTGGATCAACCTCAATATCTGGATCTGCCTCTCCTACACCTTTGAACAGTTCTTCTTCAACAACTGTCTCCTCAGCACCTTCCTCGTTTTCAGCTATAACTTCAACATCGTACCATCCAGATGTTTCAGGTAAGAAGTCAGCAGTGTAAATTCCACCATCGTGGTAATCTTCCAACTCCTCTTTATCAATCTCGTTGTCAGAGTAGCTGAACTCCTCGTATTCTAAGGTTCCATCCGTATCAACCCAGGAAACAGCGAACTCTACTTCTTCTATATCCGCCATATCGTCCGTGATGTTTGCACTAATCTCTAATGCATCCCTGTTAACCTCAGGATAGGTTTCATCAACAAAAACCTCGTTCACAGATGGATGAGCGAAAACCATTATGTCAACGCTGTCTGTATGACTGGTATAATGCTCTTTTTCTCCTTCAGCATAAATTTTGTAGTCTCCTATTTCATATTCTTCAGGTACTGTCCATACCACGTCTTCTGTTACATTCTCCTTAATTGTGTCGTTTTCGTTCTCCTCAACGTTTTCAACTATCCATGTGACGTTGGCGTCAACATCTTCATCCCTACCTGTATCAACAACATCAGCAACCAGATCAACTTCCTGACCTCCTATAACGACTTCTTCGTCTTCAGGGCTGATTATATCGGTTTCAAGGTGGTCAAACAGCTCTACCTCTCCTGATTTTTCTTCCATTCCTTCTACAGGGTGGTACCATGTCTCTCCTTCTTCATCATACACTTCAAGGTTAACTACTAGTTCGTGGAAACCTACATTGTGATCCTGATTGGTCGACCATTCTAAAGTACATTCTCCTTCTGAGTCTGTTGTTGAAGTTTCTTTTTCACCGAGTTCTTCGTGTTCCAGGTTGCATGGATAACCGTCAACAGGATCATTATCTTGTGTTCTAGGATTGATAATTTCAGCTTCAACCTCAACGGTTTCACCTCTTTCTGCTGATTCCGGTACTGTTATGCTCTCTATACCTACCTGTTCAAAGACCTCTACTGTTACCGAGTCGCTTATCGTGTCTCCACGGTACTCGACTTCAAATGTTACCTCTTTCTGTCCTGTTTCCTGGTCTTCATCAACGTTCCACTCATGTTCTATTTCCCCTCCATCGCTGGTAATCACGTCATCTTCGATTCTCCATTCAAAGGATTCAAGTTCGTCCGCTGATAGTTCATGACCTGTTTCATTGATAACTGTAGCATCCAAAAGCTGTTCTTTTTCTCTGATAACTCTTTCATCAAAGTA
This sequence comes from uncultured Clostridia bacterium, assembly GCA_964556025.1. Classification (GTDB taxonomy): domain Bacteria; phylum Bacillota; class Natranaerobiia; order Natranaerobiales; family Natranaerobiaceae; genus Natranaerobius. The sequence goes on from CAZKUS010000224.1 coordinate 2,470, forward strand.
AATATCATCTGCATCAGGGTCAGGATTCTCGATCTCAACTTCGAAGTCAACAAGCAGTTCTACCATTTCTTCAGCGGTTTCGGTAGCATGGTAATAATCCTTTGTAGCGTTTGCATAAACCACAGCATCCATTTGTTCTGTAACCTCTGGATCCCACTCAAAGGTGCAGCTTCCTGAATGATCTGTTTCGCAGCTACCGATTCTCTCAACTTCCTCTGTCTCTGTAGCGTTGCTGAAAAACTCTACTTCTCCACCTTCGACAACTTCATCGTTTTCATCTTCAAGGGTTACTGATAGGTTAGTTCCTTCGTCCTCATCCAGATATATTGTTTCATCGGAAACGTCAAATTCGTCGATGAACAGGTCTCCATAAAGTTCAACAAGGGTGTGATCAACTGGTTCGGAAGCGTTGTAGTAAAGGCTCTCATTATCATCTATATGGCTTGTAACATTGTAAACACCTGGCTCGATTTCTGTTGCATCCCATTCGGATTGGCTTGTACCTCCATCCTGTGTAATTGATTCATTGATTTTGGTTCCGTTGTAATAATACTCGACCAGGTAGTCATCTATTCCATCCTCTTTCATATCCTCGACTTCAGCCTCAAGATCAATGATTCCTCTATCTATATCTCCATCAACAGGTTCGACCAGTTCAACCACTGACCTGCCCCAAACATCAACATCAATAACTGTCTCCTCAAAACATCTATCATCTTCGCAGTGTTCATGCACACCTGTAGCGTTTGAAACCGTTTTGAAACTTTGAGGACCTGTATCAAGATCATCGAGAGGGATATCAAGTTCTACTGATACGCCTTCGGTTTCACCAACCTGTATCTCTTCAGGTCCGTAGAACTCTATCCATTCTTCTTGAAGGTCTCCTGTATCCTCCGAGTAGTAATCCATTCCTTCTAGTAGAATGTTTCCAAAGTTCTCAAGCTGTATATCGGTTACATTATCTGTTTCTCCTCGGTAAACATCTCCTGCAATATTTCCTATTTCTTCAACAAGGTAAGGGTTCTCCTGTACATCTATCTCGAATTCACTGGTGATTGAAACCCTGTCTTCGTGTCCCACATCCTCTGGGTGGTACCACGTGGAGTAAACGGTGTATTCATGTATCTCTGAAGTATCAGCCTCAGGTCCTACCGTTATCTCGGCAACTGAGATACATTCTTCTCCTGTCTCTACGTCTCCACACTCTACATTGTCAGACATGTTGATTTCCAGACCTTCTATCATATGTGCTTCAAGGTAGTGTCTGATGTCAGCGTCGTACAGAGTTCCTTTTGAAGGGTTGGAAAGGTTGGCTTCGTGTTCAAATACATAACTATCATCTTGGGTAATTCCGTCCGGATAAACAATTCCATCAGGGTCTATTTCAAGCTCTCCATCACCTTCTCCTATAGCTCTGAACAGTTCATACTCTTTATCAGATATAACAGAACCAACATCGTTTTCAGCTGTAACTTCAACATCGTACCAACCGGATTCAGGAG
>CAZKUS010000225.1:0-3942 GCA_964556025.1 uncultured Clostridia bacterium
AGAACTAATTGAAACTTACTTTTCCGATACTGTAGGAGATGTAGAGATATTGGCAGATATGCCAGTAACAGAATTATCGCTACCAGAATTCACAGAAGCTTTTCAAGAAGGATTAGACAGTCAAGCATACCAGGAAGTTGTGGACATGTACGGTGATGAGTTGGTTCAATATGTACATCACCACGAACTCTACGATCTTTTTTTAATTGATCCCGATGGAGATGTGGTTTTTACTGTAGGTCAGGAAGATGACTTAGCTACTAATCTAGTAGATGGTGAGTTCAGTGATTCAGGTTTAGGTGAAGCCTTTGATAGAGGTAGAGAAAGTACGGTTTTGGTAGATTTTGAATATTATGAACCTAGTGATGAACCTGCTTCATTTACAGCAGCTCCTGTTATCGATGACCAAGAAAATGAGTTTTTGGGAGTAGTTGCCTTTCAAATGCCTGTGAATATTATCAATGATATTATGCAAGACGCTACTGGGATGGGTGATACAGGAGAATCTTATATAGTCGGTGATGATCACTATATGAGAACTGATTCAAGATTCTCCGATGAGAGCACTTTACTTCAGCAACAGATTGAGATGGACACTGTAGATATGGCTTTAACAGGAGAAGACGGTGTGGAATTGGTAGAAGATTATCGCGGTGAAATGGTTTATAGTGCTTATACTCCTTTGGATATTAGGGGACAAAATTGGGCTATGCTGGTCGATATAGATGAGGCAGAAGTTATGGAGCCGGTAACACAATTGCTTACTCTTGTTTTAATAGTTCTGGCTGGTGTATTAATTATTTCAATAGTGATCAGTTCCCTGGCTACCAAAAGATTGATTTCAGTACCCTTAGGAAATTTAACTGACCTTATTGAACAAAAGGCTAATTATGATTTTTCTGTTGAACAAGATGAAAAAATGGAAAGTTACAGGAAAAAACAAGATGAAATAGGAAGAATAGCAACAGCTTTATTCACAATGCGTGATAATGTAGTTGATTTAATCAGAGATATTGGAGAAAAAGCTGAACAGGTGGCAACTTCTTCACAAGAGTTAAGTGCCAATACTGAAGAAAACACCAGTGCTGCCAATGAAGTTTCTAAAGCAGTGGAAGACATAGCCAGTGGAGCCAGTAATCAAGCTGAAAATACTGAAACAGCTTCTCAAAACTCTGAAGAGTTAGGAACACTAATTGAAGAAGATCAGACTCATATGAAAACATTGAATCAATCCGCTGAACAAGTAGACAAACTAAAAGAAGAAGGGTCTGCCATTATGGTAGAACTAACAGAGAAGACTGGAGAAAATAATCAGGCATCACAAGGAGTGCAAAAAGCTGTTGGAGATATTAAAGAAAATGCTGAGAAAATTGAAAGCGCCACTGGTATGATTTCAGATATAGCAGATCAGACTAACCTCCTAGCTTTAAATGCCGCCATAGAAGCTGCTAGAGCTGGAGACTCCGGTAGAGGCTTTGCAGTGGTAGCAGAAGAAATTAGAAAGTTGGCGGAACAGTCAAACACTTATGCCGAAGAAATTAAGTCAATTATAGATGGACTAGTGGAAAAATCAGAAAAGTCGGTACAAGCTATGGCTGTTTCGGCTGAAGCATTGGGATCTCAAACTCAAAGTGTGGAAAAATCTAAAGAAAAATTCGATGGAATTGCGTCTGCAGTTAAGGAAACTAAAGAAATAATTAGTCAATTAAATGAAACTGGGGATAAAATGGAACAGAAGAAACAGGAAATTATCGAAAATTTACAAAATCTATCTGCAATTGCACAGGAAAATTCATCTAGCACTGAAGAAATAACATCATCAGTTGAGGAACAGACGGCTTCTATGGAAGACATAGCAAAGGCAAGTGAACACTTGGCAAAACTTTCTGAAGACATGCAAGGAGAAGTCGCTAAATTTACTTACTAAAACTAATCTTAAAGTAAAGATCAATATTTTTGATAAGCTGTATTTCCCGGGAAATGTCTAAAGGGATCGAATGAAACAGCTTTGTAGTGTCAATGCTCTCAAGTTTTCGCTAGAATATACTTGGGAGCAATTTTTATTGACACTGACATTGACTAAGCAGCTTATGTTCCCAAAATACGACTTTTTTTGGAAATTTGCTATAAAAGAAGGATTTGCGGATATATTGTCGAAATAATATCCCGAGACATTCCATTCTTTTTGACTTGAAAATTCATTTTTAAATGGATTACGCTATATAATGAAAAGAACTGATAAGTGGGAGTGGTGTTTTTTGATTGAAATGCAGGGTGTAAGTAAATTTTATGATAAAAAAGTGGAAGCTTTGCAAAATGTGAATTTAAAAATCGATAAAGGCGAGTTTGTTTTTTTAGTTGGCCCAAGTGGTGCAGGAAAATCGACTTTTATCAAAATGTTATACCGAGAAGTACTTCCATCTACAGGAAAAATTGTCGTTGATGGCTGGGAAGTTACTAAAATTAAAAGAAGACATATACCAAAATTGAGGCGTTCTATAGGGGTAGTTTTTCAAGATTATCATTTATTATCCGATAGGACAGTTTACGAGAATGTGGCTTTTGCCATGCGTGTGGTAGAGGCTTCAGCACGTGAAATTAAAGTTCGAGTCCCTAAACTTTTAGATATGGTAGGTATAGATCACCGGCGCGATTATACTATAGCCAAACTTTCTGGTGGTGAAAAGCAGCGTGCTGCTATTGCTAGAGCTTTAATTAATCAACCTTCTATTCTAATTACTGACGAGCCTACTGGTAATTTGGATCCTGACACGTCTCGGGAAATAATGGAATTATTGCAAAGAATCAACTTACAAGGTACAACAATAATCATGGCAACTCACGACCGTGAAATAGTAGACAGAATGAAACAGCGAGTAATCAGAATAGACAATGGACAAGTAGTCCGAGACATGGTAAGGGGTGGTTATGGTTATGAAGCCTAGAAGTTGGATCTATTTTTTAGGGGAAGCTTTTAAAAGCGTATTTCGCAATGGATGGATGAGTTTGGCCTCCATAGGGGTTGTAACAGTGACTTTGTTGATTTTAGGAGTTTTTATGATTATAAATCAAAATGTGGAGTACATCACTGAAGAAGTGAGGGGCCAAGTTGAAATCGCTGTGTGGTTAGAAGATGATCTCTCTTCAGCAGAACAAGATGATGTTAGGACAGATATTATTCAAACTACTGGTGTGGAAAAAGTCAGATTTGTATCTAGAGAAGAAGGTTTGGATCGAATGAAAGAGCAGATGGGAGAAGCTGCTGTACAAGGATATTATGAAAATCCGGAACAAAATCCCCTGCCTGATATGTTTGAAGTAAACACTGTTAATCCGGAAGATGTACCTAGAGTGGCTGAAGAAATTTCCAGAACCTCTGGAGTAGATATGGTTGATTACGGTAGTGAAGTAGTGGAGACTTTGTTTGAAGTTACAGGTATTATAAGATATGTGGCCTTTGCGCTAATGGTGGCTCTAGCTTTCACAGCAACATTTTTAATTTCTAATACTATCAAATTGACCGTACACAATCGTAGTGAAGAGATAAAAATTATGAAGTTGGTTGGTGCTACTAATTGGTTTATTCGATGGCCCTTCTTATTGGAAGGATTGTTGTTAGGTTTCTTAGGTTCAGCTATTCCCGTTGTGATTTTAAGATACGGTTATAATTATGTCACAGAGTGGATGTACACCAATGGAGGTTTTTTCAGTTTACAAACACCTGAAGCGATCTTTGCATCTATGGATATAGCTTTAATTGCACTGGGAACTTTATTGGGTGCTCTTGGAAGTATTACTTCATTGAGAAGGTTTTTACGGGTATAAGTTTTCGAAAGGCGATGTTATATTCTGTTGTTGATAGCTGAACTCTTCAATTTCACATCCAATGTTTCGGGTTGGTACATCTAAAACTCCCAAACAGTAGAATTAAAGCTTCCTGAT
>CAZKUS010000226.1:0-3926 GCA_964556025.1 uncultured Clostridia bacterium
TTCTTCACTATCTGTAATTGCTTCATCATGACCTAGATGAGTAATTAATGCAGTACCTGTATACTCCCATTTCACATCCACATCTCCATCTAATAAAGCTTCTCGTAAAACATCAGTACCGCCTAAACCAGTGTTATCTTCCACTTCATATCCATGTTCTTCCAATAATAAGATAGTTAACTGTCCTAATATCAGTTGTTCTGTAAACTCTTTAGAACCTACTGAAATAGTAGGACCACCAGTTTCTCCACCATCACCTGTAATCAAATCGTGTTCTAATAAAAAGTCTTCTGCCACATCTTCAGGTTCTTCCTCATCCACATCAACCCGTGAATTTAATTCTTGCATACTTTCGTTATCAAGCAATTCACTCATGTCTCGTAAAATATCTTCTAATTCTGGATTTTCATCAAAAACATCTTCTCTTAAATTGGGTGCCGCATTGTACACAGGATGAAAAGATTTATCATCTTCTAGAGTAACCAAGTCATAAGCAGCTATCCTGCCATCTGTCAAAAATCCCATAGCAGCATTAACTTCGCCATCCCTAAGCGCTCCATATATTATCCCTTCATCCATGATTTCCACTTCATCAAATTCTATACCGTATGTTTCCTCTACTCCTTCAAGTCCATCATCTCGGGTCGCATATTCGTGATTACTACCGAAAACCCACTCTTCTCCCCCACAAGCTGTAAAGACCAACATTACTCCAATCAACAAAAATCCTAACTGTAATCTCCAGTTCCTCACCGAATCCCCCCTAGTTTAATAGTGATATACTTAAATCAGTATGTAGTTGTCATTTAGGTTCAGTTAAGGAAAATAATAGTAAACCATATTCAATTCTATTCATTTAACTACGACTTAATAAGTAATTTTCTAATGTTCCCAGTAAATTGTCTATCAATAATGCCAGGAGTGCTGCCAATGCGGCCCCTACGAACACTATTTGATATCTAGCTAAAGATAAACCGGTTACTATCAGATCTCCCAATCCTCCTGCTCCAATGAAAGTTGCCAAAGTAGCAGCACCTGTACAGATAACCATTGCTGTTCTTATCCCTGCCATGATCACAGGTAGAGCTAAAGGAAATTCAATTTTAGTAAAAATTCTTAAAGATGTCATTCCCATTCCCTTAGCAGCTTCTAATACCCCTGAATCCACACTTTTCAAACCTATAGATGTATTTCGTAAAATGGGTAGCAGAGAGTACAACCATAGAGCAAACAAAGCTGTTTGAAATCCAATACCCAAAACGGTAAAAGAAAGAGCGATTATAGCTAAACTGGGTACAGTTTGTCCAACATTAACCGGTGCGTCTACAATAGGTGTCAGCCAGCGAAAAGTAGGCCTAGTTATTAATATTCCTAATGGAACACTTGTTAAAATCGCTCCAGCGGAAGCTACTACTACCAGTAATATCATATCCCAAGTCATACCTAAAACATCACTGTATGACAACCAACGCTGGGTTAAACTATCAGTAGGATTTTCCACATTGTAAATAGTAATGAAACTTCCTATAATAAGGTATAACAACGGCACTAACACTTTTGAATACTTTTTTATTTTATTAATATGGTTTAGTAAACCTGCCTGTTGTAACTTTGGATCTAATTCTTGATTAGATCGCATATCAGCTCACCGCCTTAAAAATATCATCTATAGTTATAACTCCTGCAAAAACATTTTGTTCATCTAAAATGGGAACATGATAAACCCCTTCTTCTAACATAATAGACAAAGCTTCACTGAGGTTGTTGTCTTCACGCAAAGTTTTGTTATATGGTCTGACTATTTCTCCAATCCTTCCTATAGCATTTTTTAAATCAACATTACTAACAAAACCTTGTAAGGTTTTCCTTTTATCCGTGACTAAGGCAATGTTTAAATTAGATCTATCTATCTTTTCATTAACATTCTCTACTTCTACATCATCACTTACCGTGAGAACATTCTTCTTTAGTATTTTCTCGCACTTAATTAAACTCAAACTTTTAACAGCTCTATTATTTCCAACTAAATTCATCACAAATTCATCCGCCGGATTGCGAAGTAATTCAGTAGGCGTATCAAACTGAACAATGCTTCCATCCTTCATGACAGCAATTTTGTCTCCCATTTTAATCGCTTCATTAATATCGTGGGTTACAAATATAATTGTTTTATTCAGTTTTTGTTGAAGTTCTAAAAACTCATTTTGTAAACGTTCTCTTGTAATGGGATCAACAGCAGCAAAGGGCTCGTCCATTAACATTATGGGCGGATTAGCCGCCATAGCTCTGGCAACTCCTACCCTCTGCCTTTGACCTCCACTTAGTAATGACGGACGCCTATTCTTATATGTGTCCGGATCTAACCCCATTAAGTCCAATAGTTCATCTACTCTTTTATTGACCTTCTCTTTGGGCCATTTCTTTTCGTACAAGACAGTTGCTACGTTATCTGCTATTGTCATATGTGGAAATAAACCAATTTCTTGAATTACATAACCAATGTCCAAACGCAATTCAATAGGATCTACTTTAGAAGTATCTTTGCCATTTACGTAAATTTTTCCATCTGTCGGTTCATAAATTCTATTAACCATTTTCATAGTAGTTGTTTTCCCACACCCTGATGGACCTACTAAAACCGTTATACCAGCTTCCGGTACTTCCATATATAAATTTTTTACTGCAGGTTCAGAAGCTGCTGGAAACTGTTTGGTTATCTTCTCGAATTTAATCATAAATTAATACCTCCTAAGCCTAACTCTGCCTAGCCACAAGTACTCTTTCCACTCTACTCAATACTAAATCAATAATAACTGCCAGTAATGCTACTCCAATAGCACCTGTTAATATCATATTGGGATTCGTCCGTGATATACCTCTAAAGATAAATATACCCAATCCCCCGGCACCTATGTAAGATGCAATAGCACCAATTCCCACAAGCATTACAGTAGCTGTCCGAATACCTGCGATTATAACAGGAAGAGCTATAGGTATTTTAATCCGAGTCAAAATACGTTTCTCAGACATTCCCATCCCTTTAGCTGATTCAATAATCTTATGATCTATCTCTGTTAATCCTGTGTAAGTATTTCTAACGATAGGTAATAAAGAATACAATATTAGAGCTACAAGACCATTATAAAAACCAATCCCAAATATCGGTAATAATAGAGCCATCATAGCCAAACTGGGGATTGTCATCAAAATTTGACTAATAGTTAATATTAGATTTGCAATGATTTTATAATAAACAGACAGTAAACCCAAGATAACACCTACAATAATTGCAAGTGAAGTGGCGAAAAAAATCAATTGTATATGTTCCATTACAGCACTTGAGATCATCTCGGGTCTATCAGCCATATAATTCCACAGTCCCTGTAAAAAATTTATCACAGCTTCCAAACTCCCCACTCCTTAAAAGCGATTATTGTTATTAATCAATAACATTTTATAACTATTGTTGAATTTTTTCTAATTTTGTCGATCTTTTAAAAGTGTTTACTACTCACACAGACTATCAATCCTTAGTTTTTTTGTCAAGTAATTCGTTTTTTTATTAATACTGGTATTTTTACTAACATTTTATATAAAGCTTTGTTAAAGTTGAATGTTGATAGCTCAACTCTTCGATTGAATGAATTTTGTGTAAGGTTGGTAGTACATCTTAACGAGTAAACAGTAGGATTAAAGTCAAATAACAGGAGGTTATTTGCTGATCATATTTTGGATGAGCAATTGATCAGGAAGCTTTAATTCTACTGTTGGGGAACTTTAGATGTACCAACCTGAAACATTGGATGTGAAATCGAAGAGCTCAGCTATCAATAATAGAATATAACAGCAGAATATAACAGCGCCTATATAAAAAAAAACACAAAAAAGCCCGGCGAAGACCTACTCTCCCAGGAGCTTGCGCTCCC
>CAZKUS010000227.1:0-3907 GCA_964556025.1 uncultured Clostridia bacterium
AGTGATTCAATCCTGCGCACCTCGACTCTAACTGAAGAATAAAATTTCAAGGCTCGTCCACCTGGCGTAGTTTCGGGACTGCCAAACATAACACCGACTTTTTCTCTGATTTGATTAATGAACAATGCAGTAGTTCTAGACTTTCTTATAGAACCTGACAGTTTTCTTAAAGCCTGTGACATCAATCTCGCCTGTAAACCTACATGAGAATCTCCCATTTCCCCTTCTATTTCAGCTTTAGGTACTAGTGCTGCTACAGAGTCTACTACAATCACATCTATGGCACCGCTTCGTACTAGTGATTCAGCAATTTCCAGGGCTTGTTCACCAGTATCGGGCTGTGATACTAATAATTCATCTATGTTTACACCCAACGCTCTAGCATAAGAAGGGTCTAATGCGTGTTCAGCGTCAATAAAAGCAGCATTTCCCCCACTTCTTTGTGCTTCAGCCACAGCATGTAATGCCACTGTAGTTTTTCCAGAAGACTCCGGCCCATAAACTTCAACAACTCTCCCCCTGGGAAATCCACCGATGCCTAAGGCAATATCTAGTGCAAGGGCTCCAGTAGGGATAACTTCCACATTCAATTTGGCAGAGCTCTCACCCAGCTTCATAATCGAACCCTTACCAAATTGTTTTTCTATTTGAGACAATGCCATATCCAAGGCTTTCTGTTTCTCCATAATTTCTTCCCTCCCATTTTTTTATTTGGTCTTGATATTTTATCAAATGAATCATCAGTCATTCAAATAAATACTTAATTCTACTCAAGTATGCAAATATCCTCCTCGGATTCCATTTTATCGTAAAAATTCCGATACTACAAACCGTTCAATTTTATAACCCGCTTCTAAATGCCTTACCTTCACCAGATCCGCTGCTAAAGGGTCCCTATCTTCATTAAAATGAATAACTGCCAAACTGTAAGGCACATCCCCTCCTGCCTCTAATCCTCTTATTCCTGCCGCCCCTGTTGTTCCAGCGTTCACTACTAGTGTTTCATCATCTATTACTTCAACCCCCGGCTGATGGGTATGACCTGTCAAAACAACTGAGGTTTTATTTTGTAATTTATTTGCAATATGTGGATGATGAGCGCCTATGATATGTGGTGATAATTTAGATGCATCAATTTCATTAGCCAAATCTGCGGCATAATCTTCTAAAACATCCTCTGATGGAACTCTCATAGCCGTAGTATCAGAAGCAGGATCTGGAATAGCAGCAATATTAAAACCAGACACTTCCATCACTTGTTCATTTTCAAACACATAAACATCTTCAATTTGAGCTAATCTTTCTATAACATCGGGAGCATCGTGATTTCCAGGGATTAATACGTACGGCGTATCTAAACCCTCCACCTGTGATGCCAGTTCTGCTTCTATAGGTGAACCGTAATCAGTTATATCACCAGTATCGACAATCAAATCAACTTGAAAGTTTTTAGCCATTCTGGATACCAAATTATAGCTAGCAGGATTATTGTGGATATCAGAAACATGAAGAACTCTGTACTCCCCTTCAATAAAATCAGTTCCCTGCAATTCTTCCATTCGCTGAAAAAACATAAACAAATTTTCGCTGAGATTTTCTAATTGGGCACTAAGATCATCAAAAGCCATCAAACTATCTTCTACTACTCCCATCATCCAGGGAAATCCTTCTAATATCCCATTAAATTCCGGATTTTCAAAAGCATTTACGTCATAAGTACTAAATGTTGCACCCAAAATTAGGCCCGTAAATGCAACACCAAATAAACAACCCAAAAACACCATTTTAGGGGTGCGAAACCCCCCTATTAAAGCAACTACCAAAACACATATTCATGATAAAACGATTAGTTTTATCACAAAAGATTTTACAATTTTATATATTTGTGTTTCAAATTTATCAGTTAAATCTTGATGTTGATAAGAGGTGGTCGCCAGTAAATCAGCCACCCCGTCCAAATCCATACTCTCTAGCATTACATGTAATTTTATCGGTGGCAAATGAGTTCTGGCACTCACTTCTCCCACAGGTGATAAATCCACAGTAGTCAAACCGTGATCAATAAGTTGAATACTGAGCTCAATCATAAAAGGTCCAAGATTATATGTAGAAGAGCTTAACACAGATATGAAAATCAACGACATAATCACAGAAACAAACAATAATTTTATGTATTTTGAGTAAAGTAATTTTCTTGTTTTTGTCATCAATTGAAAGGGCATCATCATTTCTCCAATTTAATTATAGGCTCAATTAAAGTTGAATATTAATAGCAATAAATATAACAGCGCCTAATTATAAAGACTTAATTAATTCCCTATCAATAGTCTGACAAAAACTTGCGCACTTCATTCAGCGAATGAAGTACCGCTCCTCTCTTAACATTTTCTCTTTTTCCTGGTAGTTTTCTTGATAAATTTCTCTGATGAGTATCGCCTATAATAACAGTATGAAATAGGCCTTGATTTTCATCATCCGGGCCTGCATAACCAGTAATTCCAATCCCTATATCCGCTTCCAACAAGTCTTTTACTTGTTCTGCCAGCTTTTGACTGGTAGTTTCACTGACATGAGAATGTTCATTCAAAAATTTATTGGAAATATTTAGACTAGTAGATTTTCCTTTACCAGTATAAGCTGTAATGCCTCCTAACAATACTTTACTGGCTCCTGGAACATCAGTTAAAGTTCCGGTAAACAATCCCCCTGTCATGGACTCTGCTACCGCTATAGTTTTTCCACACTCTATCAATTCACTGACAACCATATGCTCTAATTCTTGCTCATCTTCTCCCCAAATGAATTCACTCAATTGCCAATACAATTGCTTTGTCACCATTGCTAAAGATCTGTTTCGCATCCTTTTATCCTTATGTCGGCATTTCACTACCAAATGTACTTGATGTCGTTTAGCTAAAGGTATTATTTCACACACATCTTTGGGAAAATCGATTTCAGCTAACTGCTCATCTAGCATAGATTCACCGATGCCGATCAATTTTAGTGTCCTGGTACTTAATTGCGCTGTCCCTTGTTCTTGCATTAACCTTTCCAGTCTTGGCTTTAATCTATACTTGAAGATATACTGCATCTCCCTGGGAGGACCAGGTAATAATACGACAATTTTACCGTTTTGTTTGATATAAACTCCAGAAGCTGTTCCCACATCATTGATTAGAACTTCACCATTTTGAGGAACATAAGCTTGCTTTTTATTATTATCGCTCATATCTCTACCTAATCTTTCAAAAAATTTTTGGATTCTGTAATATTCATTTTCATCGTATATTAAATCAGTTCCTAATGTTTCTGCAACAACTTCTTTTGTCAAATCGTCTCTGGTAGGCCCTAAACCTCCCGTCAATACTGTTATATCTGCTCTATTCAGAGCCAACTGCAAACTGGCTTGTAAGTTCTCGGCATTGTCTCTTACTGTCTGTTGATTAATCACTTCAATCCCTAAGTATGTAAGTTCTTGAGCCAAGAAAGCTGTATTTTCATTGACTATTCGCCCTTCTAATAACTCATCACCGACAGAAATTATTTCTCCAAGCATTTTATCACCGTCCTCAATTTTAATATACCTACCTTTAATTGTAGAACTAATTATGCAATAAAACAAGTGAAAGAGCAGCTAAGTTAAGCCGCTCCTTTAACAGTCTTTCTTAATTGCTCCCCTGTGATAATTTCATCTTCTAGTAATTTCTTCTGTAATAGTTTGATTTCTTGTTCATAGACTTGAACTATCCGTGCAATTTCATGTTCGCTTTCATTGATCATTCCCGTTATTGTATGGTGAATTTTATCAGCAGACAGTTGACGGTAGTCAACTATTCCTAAAGGAGACATACCTGAAGTTATTATTTGCTCAGCAACTTGAAATGCTTTTTCTAAATCATCTTTATTC
>CAZKUS010000228.1:0-3899 GCA_964556025.1 uncultured Clostridia bacterium
TTATGCGGTGATGGCACTTGCACTGGCCTTTTTTGCCTATAATAAAAAGCTGCCATTATCATTCCGATCGGTATTTTATCCACTTTTCAAAGAGAGAGTGTACGGAACTTTAGGTGATGTAATCGATACTTTTGCTGTAATTTCTACATTGTTTGGACTAGCTACTTCTTTAGGTCTCGGTATCAAGCAAATCAATAGTGGACTGGATTATTTACTCGGGATTGGATTTAATGTTGAAATGCAAGTATTTTTAATTGCCATAATAACTCTACTGGCAACCATATCTGTCATGACTGGAATACACAAAGGTGTACGGATTTTATCTGAATTAAATATTAAACTAGCTTTTATATTTATGGTGGCTATATTTTTATTCGGTCCCACGGTTTATATTATTAGATTGTTTTCTAATTCTGTGGGTATGTATTTTAGTAATATAGTTGAATACGCTTCTTTTGTTACTGCAGAAGATGGTGCTTGGCAAGGTGATTGGTCTATCTTTTATCTGGCCTGGTGGATCTCATGGTCACCATTTGTCGGTATGTTTATTGCCAGAATCTCCAGAGGAAGGACCATAAGAGAATTTGTATTGGGTGTACTCGTTGTTCCATCTTTACTATCTTTCTTCTGGTTATCTGTCTTTGGCGGAACTGCAATTACAGTGGATGGACAAGCAGGTGGAGCTTTGTTTGAAACAGTGCAATATGATTACCCTGTGGCTCTATTTGAAATGATTGATTTAATGCCTCTGCCCCTAATGGCCGGGGTGTTGAGAGTGTTAATGTTTATACTGGTCATTACTTTAGTATCTTCCTATTTTGTCACTTCGTCTGATTCTGGCTCTTTAGTAGTAGATAAAATTACTTCTAGTGGAAAAATAAAAACCCCCAGGAAACAGAGAGTTTTTTGGGCCTGCTTAGAGGGGCTTGTAGCAGCGACCCTGTTGTTAATCGGGGGAGAGAAAGCTCTCGATACACTTCAGACTGCTGTTATTAGTGCTGGTTTACCTTTAGCATTTATTTTAGTTGTTATGGCGTTTTCATTGATCAAAGGTATTTCAGCTACGCATTCAAGACAAAAACATATCAGAGATAAAAGAAAATTTGAGGAACTATTTGAGGATTATGAAGAAGAGCGTGAACAGGAAGAATCTTCGCCAAAGCAGGATGGAGAATCAGTGGAATCTCCTTCGCCTGCCACAAATCCGAGTAAGTTAAAATAAGGCGCTGTTATATTTTAATGTTGATCGCAATAAATTGAAATGTTTATTGCGATCAACATTAAGCTTAGACTGAACCTAAAATAAAATATTTGATATGTATTCCTGAATGGATAAAATTATTTCAGTAGGATTGGGAATGGGAGCCCTTGAGACGACTAAACTGGAATAGACCCCTGCACCCGCCCATAAAAATAGATAAACCGCCAGTAATCTTAACTCTTTCTTTTTGACCATTGACGGTACTTGAATACAAGCTATAGTGAGTAAAAGCGTCCAAAATAACAACATTGTACCCACTCCCAGATGTTTTAAAATAATGGCTGTGTGTTCAATTGATTATTTTTAGTTATCAACAATGAAATATAACAGCACCAAAATGATAGTATGAACTAATTGTGATGTTATTCTGTAATTAACGGTTCTGTAACTAATCCAGACCGTCTTAAATTAAAATCAACAGTGATTTCTGTATCTAGGTCTGTAAAAATATGTTCATGCCACTGCTCTTCTATATTTTCCCACACTTCGGGGTGTTTTCGGTAAAATGCGTTTCCGAATCCAAAGACATCGGCTTCGAATTTTTGACCGGCATCAATACTGGTTGTGACTTCATTTGTAATTGCAGCAGCAGCGCGATTTTCGATAGATGTTATGAGATCACTATCCTCTTCGTAAGAATAAGGACAGGTTTGATCTTGCATGATCCCGTCTGCCAAGATATCTATATTCACTTGTAAATTTCCATTATCAAGTACAATAGGCGTAACTTGGGATTCGGAATCGAATATCTCAATAGTTATTGGGTGTTGGTCGTGTACAGGACAGTTTACGACTAAAACTCCCACTTGTACTCTCTCTTGAATCCAAAACCAACCTGATGTTTCATCTTGATCGAACCACCCCTGCATTTGATCTTCTTTAAACACGGCGCCTCCTTCCAAATGTGTTGTCCCCCTAACCGCCTCATCTTCTTCACCGAGTCTGTCTTCATCTTCTTGTTCTCCCAACTCCGCTTTACCAATAAGCGTTTCCCGTCCGGGCTTTGATATTACACTAAAAGACTCAATGAGACTTTTGGATGGAAAAACTGCTCGTTCGTGTACAGACATGGCGATATGTCGTTCGACTCCCTCACTCATATAAGCTTCAAAAGGAAGTTCTGTTCTAAAAAATTCAGTCAAATCGTGCGCATCATCTAAAATAATAGGGAAAGCGATTAGACGCGTTTCTCTTTCCCTATCAAAATAATCCAATACAGGTCCAAGACCCTTTCTCGCCAAAGATTCACTGATTACTAGCAGTTTGTTGTGCCCAAAAAAGGGTTCGCGGCTCATATGGAGCTGTAGATTTTTAACAGCTTGGTATGGGGTCTGTCCTTTGGCACTGGTCACAGCTATACTCCCCCCGCCATTACCGCCTTCACCTCCTCCCAGTCCATTTCCGCCTTCCATACCTGTAGGATCCGCTACTTGAATTGTGACTTGATACAATTCATCGTCTTTTAGATAATCAAAGCCAGTACCCAAAACAAAGGCCTTATTTTCAGGTTCGCTCCTGTCCCAACATCCTGTCAGACTTACAGATAATAAAATTATTACAGAAATAGCAAATATTGTTTGCGTGTGTTTTGAGAATTTCAATTGTAAGTTTAAAAAGTTTTGCATAAACGACATCCAATCAGCACAATTATTTAGAGGATTTTAACGATTTTACTAGATAACCGATCCATAAAATGATAAAGGGGAATAAACCTATAGTCATGATGTAAGGGAATATAACTACAGGTTGCAAAAAACTTCGTATTTGAAAAATACTTTCAAATAAATGTACCGCTATGGTAACCCAAATGACTGCCATTGGCATAGTCAATGGACGGTAATCTTTTAAACCAAACCATTGGGACAAGCCTTTTGCGCCACAGTATAAGTAAACAGATAGGGACACATAGATACCCATGCCCCAGGCCAAAACGGCAAAAATTTCTAATCGTTCGATATACTCACTGAGTTCTAATCCCCGAATAGCAAGTAAAAAAGGAAATACGGCTTTAGCGCCTTCTATTGCCCCGAGCTTGCCGATAACCATTATTGTAATAAAAAAGATTAGTAAAGATGCAAAAAAGAATGCAGCTGTAGTAGTTTTTATAGCTATTGTTGGTTGTTTAATTCTAGGGATTAATATCGTGACAACTAATACCTGGCTCCCTAAGGCCGTTGGTGTTAAAGTAGAACTGATGATAGGTGAAATGCCGTCGGATAATACGGGTTCAAAATTTTCTGGGATAAGTTCGGGAAGTGGCAGAACAATAGATATTACCAGCAAGAAAATGTAAAAAGGGAAAAGCAGATCGGCCATGCGACCGATTATTTCGATGCCTAAATAAACGGTGATCGCTGCAAGTAATACCATGATTCCGATGATAAACACCAGGGGTGTTCTGGGTAAAAAAGCGATATTTAAAAGTTCCCCGTATATACGGACCTCTATAGCTGCTATATGTAAAAATAGCCATAGAATACTCAAAGTGAGTATTTTCCCCGGAATTTTCCCCAGGAGATCTTGACTGTATTCAATGATCGTCTGTTCAGGAAATTTAACGCCCAGCCCTACCATGATGACAATTAAAATCAAGCTGGCAATGAACATCATAATAGGAACAATCCACGCATCATTCCCC
>CAZKUS010000229.1:0-3890 GCA_964556025.1 uncultured Clostridia bacterium
TATTTTAGTTTTTTTATTATATTTTTAAATAGGCTTGTGTTAAAGTAGAATGTTAATAGATACATCTGTCAGTATATTGATTAATTACAAAATAAAGTATAAAATAAATTTAGACTCTTTTAACAGGTGATGATATGCTAACTATAAAATGTGCAGCTTGTAAAACAAAAATTTTTAAGTATCGAAAAATAGGAAAAGGACAAGTATTAAGATGTTATAAAAGTAGAATAAATAGAGTTTTTAAAGCTGAAATGACAGATAATCATTTACGATGCGGAAAATGCAAAAGTGTTTTGGGGAAAATTGTAGGAGACAGAATAAAAATGGAACAACAGGCTTTTACTTATTCCGGTAAAAAAGAATAGAGGTCACAGATTCAAAAATGCTCCCCTTTAGTGACAAATTTTATTCTTTGACCTGTCTTCTATAAGGGGAGCATATCATATATCAAAGTTGAACAGTAAATACAGAAGTTATTAATTGAAAAGTTCTCTACTTACTTCTGATATTTTAACACTTGATCAACAGTATGTTTTAGCAAAGTAGGTGCCGTTTCAGTGAAAAAGGGCATATGTAATCTTTCCGTGTACTGATGGGCGTCTTTGCCTACTGGTCCTACATTTACCACTGAAACGTCTAACTTACCGATGTCTTCTATTGGTAAGTTATAAACGTGATCCAAAGCAGGCATATTAGGATTCATGTATTTGGATATATCTTTGCTTTCAGGTACAGAGAAAAAGCTCAAATCACTTATACCTTTGAAGAATTCAGTAATATTAAAATCCAATCCGTGTTTCTCTTTCCCTTCTTGACATAAATCAGGAACTACTTCATTTACCATAAATAGCTCTTTATCTGTTTGACGGTTGTTTTTAACATGGGGATAAAATGGCGGTAAAAAAGCCAATACAATTTTAGGATTTCTATCCGGACAATAGTCATGGGCTTTATTAACCAATTGAATGGAGTATTCTCTCACATCCAGATCTTGATCTTTTAATTCAGTAGCTGCCTGCTCGTATTCTTTGATAAAGGTCTCGCCCCACGCTTCATAAGCAGAGTCATACAGTTCCTGAAAAGTATAAACTTTAGGTTCCCAGTTGAGACTTTCATTTTCACTAGTCCCCCAAGAATTTGATAACCCTTCTGGCCCCGCTAAATTTTGGAAACTATTAAACTGATCAGTATAAATATTCATAGCATTTGTCAGAGCTTGTTCCCCGACCTTTTTTAATTTTGTCAGTATATCGTATGGACTGGAGGTAATAGTTAATATGTTATAATATCCTACAGTAACTTGAGGTGTAGTGACATTGTACACACCTCTCAGATCGTTCAATTTTAAATTAACAGGTGGAGGAGTCAGTTCTCCCTTGAATTCATCACAAAACTCTGTGTTCTTTTCTAATAAGGATTGTACTTGCGAGAAAATCAAACTAGAGTTGATTCCTCCAAATGGATTACCACCATGCGTCTCTTTACCAAAACAGTACACTAATGGGAGAATCTTTCCTATACTTCCAATAGCAATATCATTTTTTCCATCGTCATCAGGTTGATGGCTTTCACTCTTAATAACAGAAATATATTCAAGATCGTATCTGTTCTGCAAGTCAATCAGGTGAGGTACTGCTGCTAAAATACCTTCTGAGTTATTTTCTTCATCTGGAACTGATACCAAGACAATGTTTCCCTCAAATTCGTCAATCTTTTGTGAATAATCGTGCATAAGTGCCATCTGTAAAGCAGCTCCAGCTTTCATATCCATAACTCCTCGACCGAAAATCCATTCCCCACTTTTCAAGTCGCATCTAGCTTCTTCTGGTAAATCAAAATCATGCATCTTGTTAGTAATACTGTCAGTGTCGAAAGCATGTTGCTTGAGACTGCCGTAATCCTCAGTGTCAACTACATCATGATGATGCAATAAAATAACTGTGTTCCGACCCTTTCCTTTTAACAATGCCGTTACATAGGATCTATCTAGTTTATCGTGCGGAAGCTTGTTAATATCTAAATACTCACTGTGACTTTGGAAGTAAGGAATCTCATATAAAATATTATGAACTTCTTCAGCCATCCCCTGTTCTTTAGTAGTCCCTGATACACTCGGGACTTTTACTAAACGGTTCAGCAGCTCTGTCAATTTAGACTTACTATTTAACCACATAACTATATACCTCCCCATTAAATAAATTCTCTTGATTTTATAAATGCAAGAAGTGTGCCAAATTTTTGAAAAAAATTTTATTTTCCAATATTAATTGGCAAAGTCGATATTAGCCTTTTCTAACCCTTTTATTTATACTATTATTTATTATCTATCATAGTAAACCCGCAAAATATTTTGCTAAAAGCATTTTGAAACGAACAAAATTTTGCAGAAATTCTGGCAAAAGGTGCCGCTAAGACAACCGCAGAGTTATATGGCAGCAGAGATGTTTCAGGTAATATTAGATCTCAAGATAAACCATTAATAGCAACCACCATATTCGAAATTACTACCAACTGTGCTACCAGAGTAAAAGAGTACTTAGAAGACAAGGGGTATCAATGATCGATACAGAAGGGCAACCATTCCACAATCCAGAAGAAGACGAGGCTTTATTCATTACACCACTGAATCAAAGATTCAGTATATAGTCATATAATTCCAGTATAAAAAGGGTATTTTGGGAGATAGAGTTTTGTTTTATACAATATATGTCGCCACTAACTCATGACTAAAGTTAAGAGAGTGCGTGGCGACTACTTCAATCCAGTTATTTATTTTTTATTACTTCATCCAAGAGCTCTACTGCTTGTTTTACAGTATTGGGATTTGTACTTTTAGCTCCTCTAAAATTTCGATCTTTTAAATCTTCAGTATAAAATCCATCCATATCATAGGCTACCATCATAGATTTTGATAACGGTCTGTCTATAACTAAAAACCATTCTCTAGCCAACGGGTGATTCTCGGGTAAATAAACAAATTCGATATTAGGATGGGGTTTAAGGTCTTTATCATGTTCACCAAATAGATAAATTTTGTCTACATTGTCAGCTATTTGATGATAACGATCCCATATAGCTTCAGCGCGAGAAACTTTTTGAAATCCTGCATAAACAGTCCCTTCTGTCTGCTTTTGTAAGAGCACCTTTTCCATGATATAACACATTCTCTCAAGCTGAGGAACTTTTGTTTCGTACTTCAGTGAAAAAGAATTTAGCTTGTCCTCACTAGTACTATTATCTAACTTTTCTACATCCCCTTCCACAGCTTGAAACACCTGTTTGTACAATGAAACTTCTTTCATAAATATACACCTCCAAATATGTTTTAGTGCAAATTGCCAGCACTTTGATTTTACTTAAATACAGTTATATACCTGTAAACTTTAGGATATATCACCTTAGTCAAGCCACTAATAACTACTGCTTTAAGTAAATTAAAGGGAATGAGTACAAAGAAAATATAACTAGTAAGCCCCTGGACTAATGGATTCATTTCTCCCGCCATAGCGATTATATCCCTCAAGGGTAATTCTAACAGTAATTCATATAGAGGGATTACTAATGATAAATTAACCAAAATCGCCATAATCACCATAGTCAAAGATCCAAACACTAGTGACAGCAACAACGAAAGTTGTCTATTATGTAATAAATACGAACTAGTAAACACCAAACTCCCACCAATGAGAAAATTTGTTAATTCACCTATCCCCATGGTGGCAGTAGTGAAGACTTGGAAAAAGTTTTTTAAAAGTACTACTAACAACCCAGATAACGGTCCATAAGAAAAGCCCAAAATTAATGCCGGAATATCACTAAAATCTAATTTAAGAAAATATGGCATAAAAGGTATATTCACTTCAATAAACATTATTAAGTAAGAAATAACG
>CAZKUS010000230.1:0-3875 GCA_964556025.1 uncultured Clostridia bacterium
TCCATAGATAACAAAAGCTGTAATTAGTGGATTCCAACCAAATAAGTGTTCAAATAGTTCTGTACCAGCGGCTATTTGAGAGGCGAGATATGCAATACAACCAATGAATATTACTATTGACATGAGCAATTTAATAGTACTATTATTATTGAAACGCAAATCGGAAATATCTCCTAAGGTAGCAACCTGTCCAACTTTTGATAGTGCACAGACTTTTTTCCCTACCATGATAAAACCTAAGGCAAAAGCGCCAGAAGATAACATCCAATAGCCCATAGCCATTCCCGCATCGTAGATTTGTCCGGGTACACCAACCATGGCAAAAGCACTGGCAGTTGCAGCCATAGAAGATAAGGCAACCGACATAGGGCCAAATAATCCTGTTCCTCCGACAAAATCCTGCTGTGATTTAACCTGTCTTTTCGCCCAAACGCCAATCAAGAGTGAAACGGCAACGAGCAAAAAGGCAGCTAGAAGTATTAAGGTTTCAGGAGCCACTCTCAGTTCCCCCTTTGCTATCTTTTTCAGATTCTATTTCTTCAAGAAAGTTATTCCATTCTTCTCTTGTCAACCACAAATCACTTCTACTGCTGAATCCGAAAGCCAGCACTACAAAACCGCCAATCCAATATAGTATTACTTGTGCTGCAAATGAGGGATGCATTCCCAGAATAGTAAAATCTGGAATAATTCCTGCATATGCTGTGTCCCAGTAGTATATTAGCGTAAAGGCAACCACCCAGAGAGCGGCAAAGACTACTATTGGGAATTTAAAGAATTCAGTAGAAACCGCACCTTTTTTAGAACAGCCCAGGATCATGTAAATTACCATCAATAAAACACCGAGCAACATTGCTGGATACCAAATATCAAGCCATCCTAAAATAGTTATAAGTATCCACGCCAGAGCCGTAATCACCATTAAAGTGGTTTTCTTATCTTCAATGTTAAAACTCTTCATGATCACCTCTCCTTTTTTAAATTAATTTGACTTTCCCAGCTATAATTTGATGGTCAGCTAAATACCACCCCCTGTTATAAAACTATTCTTAACTTTCTTAAATATGAATAATGATTCAGGTTTCATTTTTATTGTAACTTGTTGTTTTTTATTGTTCAATATTTTCTAAAATATTTTTTATTTTTTATATGCTTTGTAAAATTAAAGTCCCGGCTGTTTGCCGGGACGATTAGCAGTTTTTCTATTCTGATGGCTCAAAATTTTAATCAGCCGTAATTTCTTTTACAGCTTGTTCTAGTTCTTGTTCATTATCTAAACTTTCAATAAGCTCATGAACAACTTCATATACATCACCCACTATTTTATAATCGGCGACCTTAAAGATCGGTGCATCGGGATTTTTATTAATTGCTACAATACACTCTGCACCTTCCATACCTGCTAAATGCTGAATTGCACCAGAAATTCCACATGCAATATATAGACTGGGTCTTACAGTTTTTCCAGTTTGTCCAACCTGATGATCTTTTTCGATCCAACCTGCATCCACTGTTGCTCTTGAAGCACCCACAACTCCTCCTAGTTTATCGGCTAGTTCTTGTAGAGTTTCAACTCCATCTTGACTACCTAGGCCTCGACCCCCAGATACTATAATGTTACTTTTCTGTAAATCTACATCAGTCTTCTTTGCTTTTCTAATTTCTTTTACTGAAATATTAATATCTTCTTTGGTCAGATTTGCATTTACTTTTATCACTTTTCCTTGGTTTTTTTCTATTTTATCTGCTTTTTGCATTA
Source organism: uncultured Clostridia bacterium (assembly GCA_964556025.1). Taxonomy (GTDB): domain Bacteria; phylum Bacillota; class Natranaerobiia; order Natranaerobiales; family Natranaerobiaceae; genus Natranaerobius. The sequence goes on from CAZKUS010000230.1 coordinate 1,760, forward strand.
CACCTGGTCGTACTGTAGCTATTTGTGGTCTGTGGTCAGAGCAAACTATAGTAGCCATTATATTGCCCCCAAAAGCTGGCCTAGTTTGCAGCAGTTTGTTATCTTCTTTATCTATATCTAATTGGGTACAGTCAGCTGTTAGTCCAGTGTTAATTCTAGCAGCAACTCTAGGGGCTAGATCTCTACCAATATGAGTCGCTCCTATTAATATTATTTCTGGTTTGTAATCGTCTATCATTTCAGAAAAAACTTTAGTGTATCCATCAGTTGTATAGTTATTTAAAAGTTCATTCTGACAAAGATAAACTTTATCCGCACCGTAGCCGAAAAGATCTTCAGTTAAATCTTCCACATTGTCTCCAATCAGAACTGCACTCAGCTCTACTCCGATTTCTTGTGCTATTCTCTTACCTTCGCCAAGAAGTTCAAAAGTTACAGGCAGTAACTCACCCTCTCTCTCTTCAGCTAGTACCCAAACCCCTTGATAGTCTTCTAGGTTGCTAGGATCTTTTGAGGAGGTTTCTTCCATTACTATGGCACCAAATTCACAGGAGTCTAAGCAAGCTCCACAAATTGTACAGCTTTCATTTATTTCAGCTATCCCATCTGACATCTCAATAGCTCCAAATGGGCATGCCTCTACACATAAGGCACAACCATTACATTTATCTCTTAATATCTTAATACTCATTTTAATCCCTCCTGTAATTATATTACATTTTTGTTTTTGAGCTTCGCGAGTAAAGTCTTAGCCTGTTCTTCAGGCGGACCTTCAATAATTTCTCCTTCTTTTTCTTTTTCAGGAGTAAAAGTTCTTTTTACTTGAGTCGGCGAACCATCTAAACCTAATTTGGAACTCTCGATATTTAACTCATCATTTGACCAGACTTGTATATTATTTTTTTCATAAGCTTCGAAAATTTTATCAATGTAAAGATATCGAGGTGTATTAATTTCTTCAATTATTGTAAATAGAGCTGGTTTTTTGACTTCAATGGTTTCATAACCATCCTCTAGGCTCCTTTTAACTGTTACTGTCTCATCTTTTAAGTCAAATTCATTTACATAAGTTACCTGTGGAAGACCTAACCTCTCTGCTAACTGAGGCCCCACTTGAGCTGTGTCACCATCGATGGCCTGATTTCCGCAGAATATCAGGTCATAATCACCAATTTTTTCTATGGCTTTTGCTAATGTGTTAGAAGTAGCCCATGTATCTGCTCCCGCAAAAGCTTTATCACACAACAGAATTCCTTCATCTGCACCCATTGAAAGTGCCTCTAGTAAGACTTCTTCTGCCTGGGGAGGACCCATTGTTATTACTTTCACATTCGTGTTTAAATTTTTATCCTTGATTCTGAGGGCTTCTTCTAAAGCATTCCTGTCATCAGGATTTAAAATACTAGGTACTCCCTCTCTGATTAAAGTTCCTTTATCAGGATCTATTTTTACTTCCTTTGTGTCCGGCACCTGTTTTACACAAACTATAATATTCAACACTATTCCCCCTTTAGATAAGTAATTTTATAAGTGATTTCATAAGTGACTTCTAGTACCTCACCTTAGTTCTTAATATTCGGAGCCAATCTAATTATTTCAAAAGATCTGCTGAAATTACCATCCTATGAATCTCTGAGGTTCCTTCATAGATTTCAGTTATCTTAGCATCTCTCATCATCCGTTCTACTGGATAATCTCTGATGTACCCATAACCACCATGCAGTTGAATAGCTTCATCTGTAACTTCCATGGCTACTTCTGAAGCGTATAGTTTTGCCATGGCAGCTTCTTTAGTATAAGATTTTCCTTCAGCTTTTGCCATTGCTGCTTTATAAACTAATAATCTTGCTGCTTCAATTTTAGTTGACATATCCGCCATTTTAAATTGCGGTACCTGGAATTTTGCAATTGGTCTGTTAAATTGTTCTCTTTCTTTAGTATATTTTACGGTTTCATCTAAGGCTCCTTGGGCTATTCCTAAAGCTTGTGCAGCTACGCCTATTCTACCACCATCTAAAGTTTTCATAGCTATCTTGAATCCTTGACCTTCTTTGCCAAGTAAGTTTTCTTTAGGGACCTTCATGTTCTCAAATATCAGCTCTGTAGTAGCCGAACC
>CAZKUS010000231.1:0-3874 GCA_964556025.1 uncultured Clostridia bacterium
ATTTGAGCCTCATGTTAACATTCCTCTAGCGACAAAAATACAAAATAAAAAATGTAGAAGAAAATTATCCATCCTATGATGCTTTCATCCCCTCTTTTGAGCCGACGGTAGCCAATAATGTTTTTGATTTTACCGAGCATTACATTAATTGGGTTACCACCGGAGAGGGGAGCGTAGAAGAAGTAACAGAACCTCCTTACTATTTAGAGGACGAGATTGTAGTAAATATTAACCGTCACGACAATTTCCATGATGTTATTTATAACGAAGATTACCTGGAATTGGTAGAACATAATATAGATAACATAGTATTTTCAGTGATTAGAGGGCGAAAAGTAAGCAGTATAAAACACAATATTTTTATTAGGTTTGATACAAAATTAGAAGCTAATATATCTGAAGGTAATGGAAGTATAAATATCAACCCCAATAAAAAACTATATAGCCCTGAAGAAAATGTAAAAATAACTGCTGAGTCCAGCGATGGGTATTATCTTTCTGAATGGAATTATAATAACCCTGAATTTATAGAGCACTCAGGGATAAACAGCAAAAGGGTACAAATGAGAAAAAACACCAATATACAGGTTTCTTTTGAAAAAGCGAAATATGTATTTAATATACATGATAGTGATGTAGGCGGCGAAGAACATATAACCCCGGATAAAGAGTACTATGATGTTTATGATGATGAGATTCAAATTACTGCCGAGGAAGATATAAATTGGCAGTTTGACGGCTGGACAATATTGCAACACAATTTATTCAAAGATATTGCTCATCGAGATAATGCTCTTGTAATAGATACTTCAGAAATAGATATACAACAATATAGGGAAAATCTGCTAAGAGCCGGCGAAAAACTTTCTGCACACACCCCCTCTAATCTTCCGATTCGTGTGCAGCAAGGAGTTACATTTAATGAAAGACAGACTTTAGAAATAGATTTTATCCCTAATTATAGTCCAGAGTTAAATTTTGTCATTCACTCTACTGATGATAGAGTTATTGCTGATGGTATACTATTTGTTGATTTTACTGAAGAATATTTGCTTTATTATTCTATCTTAAGAACTCCTTTCCGTGCCAATAGAGATGATAATATTCATGAGAAGCGTGAAACCTTTACTCCTATTGAGTATGAATTAACACAAATAGGGGAGAGGACATATAAAGCAACTCCTTATATAGATTATTACAGTACGGAACAGGAATATGATGTTCATGTTGATCCCGGATTTGGCTTTGAATTTGATAGATGGAGCAGCAACTTGCCTAAACCCGAGGAAGAAGACACTTATTTTATCCCGGGTAAAGATAGAAATATAATAGCTTATATAGAACCCAAGGGACACTTCCTAACAGTAGAAAAAGACGGCAAATTTAAAGAAGTTAATGTTGAACCTTATACGTATAGTATTGATGACAATCTAAGAAAAGATATAGACAAAGGCAAAACATATTTATATTATCAAGATGGTGAAACGGTAAACGTTAACGTTGAAACTAAAGATATGTGGAGATTCGCAGGATACTCAGGCGATATAGACAAACCGGATCATAGACATAATATAGAAATAGATATGTATGATATGACACATATCATACCACAGTCACGTCCTGAATTGATAACAAGAACAAGAGGACTCGGCACTATTCTTTTTGAGCCCAGCGATTATAATCAAAATCTTTACGATATAGGGAAAGAAGTGGATTTAAAAGCTGTTCCAGACAGAGGCTTTGAACTCGATGAATTAATAATAATGGACAAAAATGAAAATATCCAGAAAGAATTCAAAGGCGAGGATATAACGGAAGAACGCGGAGAAAGATGGAGAAAATATGAAGAAGTATCTATCACAATGGATGAACCTAAAATAATAGAAGGAGTATTTGCTCCCGAGCGCTATAGAGTAGTAGCAGATATATATACAGAGAATACAGATGGCGAATATATAACAAAATATAACGACGAAGAAATTAACTTCGACAGCCATATTATTGCAACTGCTGACGAATACAGAGAAAAACATAAAGAGTTTTCCAATGATTATTATTATAACGATTTTCTTATTATCGAAGCAAAAGCCGGAGATGGATGGCAGTTCAGCCACTGGGATGGATATTTAGAGTCAAATAACCCCCGACTTTCGATGCGGATAAAAAGAGATATAGATCTTAAGTCCGTATTTTTGCCCAGGCTTGATATAAAAACAGAGGGCAAAGGCAAAGTTAATGTAACGCCTGATAAAGAAGCATACAAGTTTGGAGAGACTGTAGAAATAGAAGCTATTCCAGAGGAAGAAGCAGATTACAGATTCAGCCAGTGGACAGCTTATGCAGAAGATCAGGACAGCAAAACAACAACTGTAACAATGGATGGCCCAAAAGAAGTCAAAGCATATTTTGAGCCTAGATTATACGAATTAAAGATTACTACAAACCTTGACCACAAAGACGATTTTGATAAATGGGATTATATAAATATTGAACATGAAAGAAACGGTTTGGAGGAATTAAAAGAAGGCGATAAAGTAATCATTGAAACAGAAATACCTTTTGGATATTCTTTTATAGAATGGTCGGAAGAAAACGATGTGATAGAAAATATAGAAGAAGAAATAATAGAACGAGGAATAATGAGAGTTGATGAAGGTAGAGATAAAACAGCAGTTGAGCTCGAAATAAAAGATCATATGCATGTCCATATTGACTTTAAGCAAAAATACCAACTAGTAATCAACCAAAGCGGGGATGGAAATTTAAAGCCAGAGCCCGGAATTCATTATTACAAAGAAGGCGAAAGAGTTAAAATAGATGCTGAAAAGGGCGAGGAAGATTTTGTGCGCTGGTTCGGTGATGTTGACGAAGCTGATTATTATGATGATCATGCATTTATTGAAATGGATGACGATAAAACAGTATATGGTATATTTGATAACAACCCACTTATATTTAAGTATTTGGAAGAAGAATATAAAGCAAAACCGGGAGAAATAGTTGAAATCAACCTTGATGCTGTATATAAATATGGTTCCGACGAAAAAATAGAATATTTCATGGAAGATTTGCCGCCCAGTGTTAGAATAGAAGAAAACCAAGAGGGAACAAAGATAATGTGGTGGATAGCAGGTACAGAATATTACGATGAAACAGAAGCACATAAATTTAAAATACAATAAATACGGAGGCAATTCCATGGCACTATCAAACCGCTTTGTTACTGGTGCTGCAGATGAGGTCAACGTCTCACTAAACGACAGCGTCTCTGAATATATAGAGGACAGAAAATATGTCTCTATAGAAGATTTGAGTGAGGAAGAGATAAGGCTTCACGGCACTTTAAAAGATATGGGCAATGCTGAAAAAATTGATGTTAAATTTCAGGTGATTAAAAAATAAGTTTTTGAAAATAACAATCTTGATCCCAATATACGAGAAATATGGCAGAATAAATTTGAGAAACATGGAAAAGAATTTGAAGCCGATAACAATCCCATCAAACATGATAATTCAAATATACAAGCCACTATTAAAAAGGATAATTTTGAAAGAGAAAAAGAGTATTATTTTAAAATTATAGCTGAAAACAAACAATCTTACTGATTAGGAGATGGTATCTATGCCTGAAGGTGAAAAGCTGCCCGACAGCGCCGAGTCGGGCAGACCACTGTTTGAGGAAGATCCGCTTTTAACCGGTGAGGAAAATCTATATTCAGGGTTTACTGAAATAGCAGCCAATAAATTACCAAGCTGGACAAAAGCAAACCAGGATCGATATTCGAACTTCCAAAAATATATAAATCATGCTATTATGAGACAACTGGACAGATTAGGAGATGAACTTGTTGAGTCCATAAATAATAGTTACATA
>CAZKUS010000232.1:0-2137 GCA_964556025.1 uncultured Clostridia bacterium
TTGATGTGAACTTTATTGTGTCCTACCCCCAAGATGGTTATGGTAAATATGTTTTTAATGTTTGGTTTAAGGAAGAAGAAACTTTTGTTTCTACAAGTTCAAGAAACGATATTGATAGTTTAATAAAATTAACCGAGGAAAAAGAGAATAAATTAATAAAATTTATTAATAGTGCATGGGAAGATGAAGATATAATTTAAGATTGTTCTAATGAATAGTCTCTGGTTATGTGTCATAAGCTGTAGCTTCTGTCAAAATTGCTAACGCTAAAATAATTTTACTTTAACCAATAACAAACCATAACAGAACCAGTAGACAAATTGGGTTTATTATTCTTATTTATGCAATATACAAGTATAAAAACTCCTAAATCTATTGTATCTATTTTGAATTTTCTAACGCTAGATAATTAACTACTGCTATATTTTTATTAATATCAACAATATAATTTAACAAAACCAAAAATGATAGAGGAGGGGAAAACTTTTGAAAAATTTTTTTCTGATTATTCTATCCATAAATTTAGTTCTAATAATAGGTTGTTCTACTGAATCTAATTATGAAGAGGTTATTGAGAAATCTAATTTAAGTGAAGACACTGAAAAAATAGTAAGGGCATTAGATGTACATCCATTCGGGATATATGATTTTAGCCTTAAGAACGAATCTAGCTTACACTTTAATATAGATAAATATAAAGATGGTGATTTAATACAAAATAACGGAGGAAAAAACGACATTACTTTTTCAGCAGATGATTCAGGTAAAATATTATTTAGTCTGGATACTGACAATGAAATGTTAAAGATTGCTCTTATCAGTGATAATGATATAAGCCGATCCAAATTTAAAGTCTCTCTACCTGATGATTATGTCGGGAAACATTATATACCACTTAATGATAAAAAAGAACTATCAGAAAATGATGATCATTATATAGCAGGTCTTATATTAAGTCAAAACGGGCAAATATCTGGAGAATTAATAGACTCTGAAGAATCACGGCAAAAATTAATTGATAATAATGATAATGTCTATTTATTAAATTTTCATATACAATCTAAATAAAAATTATCTTGAATTCGGTAAGTAGCTAGAAAAAAAAAGCTATTAATGCCTCAAAAACAATTTAATTTCTAATTTCTAGGATGAATTTTATATTGTTTGAGCTTTAATCCTACTGATCAATCTACAAAACTTGTTTAGTATACTATTGTGTATTCTCTGATTACTGCGACACATTTTATTATAGTTGTGCCGCAGTAAATCAGTGATTTCAATAAGGGTTTTACCTTATAATTACTTTTAAACTAGTCAGGAAATAAATATCATAATAGGTAATACAAATTCACGTGTTACCAATGACATGGGAGATATGTATCGATTTTAATAGAACCCCAAGATCAGGATAGTTTCGGTGAGGAAAAGACTGGTCACTTTAAAATATCTGTTCTTGTGCCAACATTTTGTACTGGCGGTATTTTTTTCGGGCCTGTTCTTCAATTTGCTGATAGAAATCCTCAACTTCTTCAGGGAAGGTTTTAGCTAAAGCGGTGAAACGAACTTCGCTTTTTAGAAAATCTCTAATAGATTCTTTAGGTTCTTTAGAATCCAAAATAAATGGATTCTCTCCTTGATGTTTTAGTTCTGGATTGTATCTAAATAGATGCCAGTACCCAGAATCAACGGCGAATTTCTCCTGACTAATACTTGTTCCCATACCAGTTTTGATACCGTGGTTGATACAGGGTGAATAGGCAATGACAAGGGACGGACCGGGATATCTTTCTGCTTCTAACATTACCTTTAAAGTGTGATTCATATTAGCTCCCATGGAAATTTGGGCTACATAAACATATCCGTAGGTCATCATCATCAAGGCCAAATCTTTTTTTACAGTGTCTTTTCCCGAAGCGGCAAATTTGGCCACAGTGCCAGCTTGAGTTGCCTTAGAGGACTGACCTCCAGTATTTGAATAAACCTCAGTATCCATAACCAGGGCATTAACATCGGCTCCAGATGCTAATACATGATCGAGTCCGCCAAAGCCTATATCATATGCCCAGCCGTCTCCTCCAATTATCCACTGAGACCGTTTAGTCAAGAAATCTTTATTATTCCATAGGATTTGTAAATG
>CAZKUS010000232.1:2237-3856 GCA_964556025.1 uncultured Clostridia bacterium
GCATTGTCTTCAAAAAGGGAGTTAGCCCAAGCTGGGCCTCTTCCTGATTCTGTAGTTGTAAATGGTATCGATGGAGCACTTCCACAATAGATAGATGAACACCCGGTAGCATTGGCTATCAACATTCTTTCACCAAACAATTGAGTCAGGAGTCGGTAATAAGGTGTTTCACCACAACCGGGACAAGCACCGTGAAATTCAAATAACGGGGGAATAAATTGACTTCCTTTTAGATTTTCAGTGTTAATGTTCTGGGATTTATCCGAAATGGTAGTAGCAAACTCCCAATTTTCTTCCTGAGCTTCAATCTGTTCCTCTGCAGGTTTCATTATCAGGGCTTTTTCTTTTGCAGGACAGATATCGGCACAATTGCCGCATCCAGTACAGTCTAAAGGACTCACTTGAATTCGATAATAAAATTCATTCAGTCCTTTACCTTTCGCTTCTTTTGTGTCAAAACCTTCTGGGGACTGCTCGTTTTCCTGTTCTGATAATAAGAATGGACGAATGACGGCGTGGGGGCAGATAAAAGCACATTGATTACACTGAATGCAGTTGTCAATTTGCCATTCTGGAATTGAAACAGCGATACCTCTTTTTTCATATGCGGTTACTCCCATGGGGTAAGACCCGTCTTCCATCCCGGAAAACGCACCAACTGGAAGATCATCTCCTTCATGCTTTGCCATGGGTTTTTGAATATTTTTGATGAACTCCGGCTCATCTTGTTGGTCTCTATCGTCTTCTTGAGCGTTTTTCCAACTATCTGGAATTTCAACCGGGACTAATGAATCAATTCCTCTATCGATGGCTTGATAATTCATTTCCACTACCTGTTCACCTTTATCACCGTAATTGGCCTTGACTGACCCTTTCAAATGTTTTACGGCTTCTTCTATAGGAATGACTTCAGCCAATTTGAAAAAAGCTGCTTGCATGATCATGTTAATTCTATTTCCCAATCCGATTTCGCCAGCAATACTAATGGCATCGATTATATAAAAGTTGATCTCGTGTTCTGCCATATATCTTTTCATATTAGCAGGTAGTTTTTCTTCTAGTTCCTGTTTATCCCATGGGCAGTTTAAAACAAAAGTACCTGATTTTTTCAATCCTTGTAACAGATCATAATTATTGACAAAAGCCGGGTTATGACAAGCAATATAATCTGCCTGATAGATAAAGTATGGAGCTTTGATAGGTTTATTGCCGAATCTTAAATGGGATAGGGTAGTACCCCCAGATTTTTTACTATCATAGGAAAAATAAGCCTGGGCATACATATCTGTCTGTTCTCCTATGATTTTTACTGCACTTTCATTAGCACCTACTGTACCATCAGAACCTAAACCCCAAAATTTACAACTTATAGTATCTTCTGGAGTAATATCTTCATTTTCAGTTTCAGGTAAAGAGGTATTGGAAACATCATCTACAATTCCGATAGTAAAATTATCTTTTGGATTTTTATCAGCTAGATTTTCGAACACAGACATGATGTGTGAAGGACGCGTCTCTTTTGAACCCAACCCATAACGACCACCGAAAACACTGACGGATTGAGACATATGATTGACTGCGTGGACAATATCTTGATACAGAGGTTCTCCTTGGGAACC
>CAZKUS010000233.1:0-3844 GCA_964556025.1 uncultured Clostridia bacterium
CCCTCGGGCAAACCTATTTGCCCGTACCGGTTCGATCCCGGTCCCCAGCACCATTTACTTAAACTAAACACTTAACTTATAAACTGGTCCTGCATAGGACCAGTTTTATTATGTACAATAAAACACTTTTGCACAAAACAAAAGGTTAACTTTCTGTTATTTCAATTTTGGAAAGTACATATGCAAGTACAAATCCGAATATAACACTACCTGTGGTATTAGACAGAAAGGTGTGAAAGTTTATTTGTGATAGATATGGTATTTGAAATAATGAAGGTATAGCATATAAGAAAAAAGTTAATAAAATACCATAAAAAATCCCTTTGAGCAATTGCCCTTTATATCCAATTACAGGTAGAATAAAAGCGAACAAAACTCCTAAAAACCCACTCCAAATAGTTTGCATAATTTGTGCAAGAATAGCTTCATAGACATTTTGCGGTAAAGTACCATACACCATTACAGAACTCCAGTCCAGATATCGATAACTGGTTATACCTAAAGAAAATGAAATTTCACTCCATATACTCATTATAATCCCACCAGTAATCCCAGCAATTATTCCGGCAAAGGTTCTATCCATACAGTTTCCACCTTTAATTACATTTTTTAATAGCTAATAATATTAAATTTACTGATCATCTTGATCACCTTAATTCCATTCTCTCATTATTCTCCCCTCTGCTTTTTTATAAATACATTGGCAATACGATTTAAACTAAATAATAAACAATACATAATAATACAAAAATGCGGTCCCCGATTGACTCAGAAACCGCATGGTTATAGGCTATGTAATTGGAGGTGGGAGCGGGATTTGAACCCGCGAATAACGGATTTGCAGTCCGCGGCGTTGGCCAGACTTCGCCATCCCACCGAATAACTGGAGCGGGAAACGGGATTCGAACCCGCGACCTCCGCCTTGGCAAGGCGGCGCTCTACCACTGAGCTACTCCCGCAATGAAAATGGCGGGGTTGACGGGATTCGAACCCGCGATCTCCGGCGTGACAGGCCGGCGTGTTGAGCCACTTCACTACAACCCCGCAAAAGTTTGATTTTTTAATGTTTGCCTCTCACGGCACTTTTAAATTATACACACTCTACCTACGGAAGTCAACAGGTTTTGATAAAAAAATTATTCTAAATCTTGAGTTCCCTCTTCACTCAATTCATCTCTGGCAAAATAGATCAAACTCTGAAGTTCAATAGTTAAATCAACATTGTGTATTCTTACATCATCTGGAGCACTCAACTTAGCAGGTGCAAAATTCAAAATAGCTTTCACACCTTCTTCTACCATTCGATCTACAACTTCTTGAGCATGAACTGCAGGGACAGTAATCACACCAACTTGTACACATTCTTTACGTACAATTTCTTGTAGATCGTTGAGGTGGTACACTGTTACACCTTCAATTTCATCTCCGACAATATCAGGACTTACATCAAAAAGACCCACTACATTAGTGTAAGGGTTTTCTCTAATATTATAACGAGCAAAAGCGGTTCCTAAATGACCTGCACCTGCAATAGCTACATGAGTCTGTTTATCCAAACCGATTATTCTGAGCACTCTTTCGCGTAGATAATTTGTATTATATCCTGTTCCTCGTGTTCCAAAAGCTCCGAAAAAGGCTAGGTCTTTTCTGATCTGTTCCGCTGTAAAACCTGTCTCTTTACTCAAGCTTTTTGAAGATACTACTTCAATGTCTCTTTTAACCAGGTTATCCAATACTCTCAAATACACTGGCAGTCTTTTAATTACTGAAATTGGCGCTTCTCCACGTTGGTTCATAAATGACCTCCTTTATTTAGAATAAATCAAGGAATTTACAACATTACTAAAGATCATAAATGTTAAAGCTTTCCCAAGTATATATTATCATATAATGTGAGAAATTTCATTAATAAATTTTTGTATTCGTCAATTTTTTTTAGTAACTAACACATAACAAAAAGTTATTTTTCTCATAATAAGAAACGTAATGGATCTAAATTCTAATCAGGAGGTATGTTTAATGTTTAGTCATGATAAAAAACTGCTCCACCAGGTAAAGGTTGATCGCCCAAATCCTACATATGCAACTCTGATGCAAGAACAATTAGGGGGGTCAAATGGAGAATTAAAAGCTGGAATGCAGTACATAGCTCAAAGTTTTCGGATTAAAGACCCAGAAATTAAGGATCTATTTTTAGATATCGGAGCAGAAGAATTGAGTCATATGGAAATGGTAGCTGCAACCATAAATTTATTGCACGGCCATGACCCATCTGCTGCTTCGGTCCAAGCTGGTAATATAGAAACTCATGTCGTAGGTGGATTAACTCCTCTATTACAAGATGCTTCCGGAAATCCATGGACAGCCAATTATATAAATAGTACCGGAGATCTAGCAGCTGATTTGCTATCTAATATTGCGGCTGAACAACGCGCTAAGGTGGTCTACGAAAATCTATACAGACAGATTAATGATAATGGCGTCAGAGAGACCATCGATTTCCTACTCAATCGAGAAGAAGCTCATAATGCCCTGTTCCGTGAGGCTCTAAACAAAGTACAAAATAAAGGTTCAAACCAAGATTTCGGTGTAGACCAAAACGCCAGATTGTATTTTGATCTATCCTCACCGGGGCAGTATTTTAACGCACCTCAACCCACAGCACCAACATTTCAAAATCCTAGAAGAAATTAACTAATACTAATCTGATAGATAAGGCATACCATTTTTTTAAATGGTATGCCTGAATTTCTCCATTTTTTTATCCTTTACTGCTCTTTCTGTCTTTCTCTTTTTATTAACATCCATTGTTCACGGGCTCTGTTTATCATTTTTTGATCTCTAATACTTCTATCACTCACCAACTTAGAAAACCATGATACAGCTTCATCATATTTTTCAAGTCTACGGCTAGTTTCCCCCAATAAATATAGTAATTTTGCCAAATCAACTTCTCCTGAAGTGTCTTCTTGATAGACTTTTAAGAAATATTCACGCGCTAATGATAAGAATCTCATTTCATTATTGTGATCTTCAATCTCCCTATAAATCCAAGCGGTATGAAGTAATAAAGTTGCCAATATGTTGTATTTTTCTCCTTGAATTTGACCACACAAAATTCCTAATTTCAAAGTTTCAATAGCAGTGTAAACATCTCTTATATCACCAAATTCTCTCGGTATCCAACTATTGGTGATCTGAGTTTCTATTTCCTTTACTTGACTTGGTTTGGGTTTTTGAAATTGATCAGTATAGGCATAGCCACAGTAATAGCACACATTCACCATATAATAATTAGGATTCAACTGTTCATATTCTTTGAAAAAATCACCATGTTCCTGTTTTAACTTCAACCGTGAATGTCTCGGTTTTTTAGTAGTAAACTTTTTTTGGCAGACAGGACAAGTGTACTTTTTGTCATATAGTACATCTGCGATAATATCACTCCTCCGTTTTACTATGGGATTTCACCTCTCCATTAAGACTAAAAAATTCTTCTATTTCAAGATGGGGCTGAAACTTAGGTCTCCATAGTTCTAACCACTCTACAGTACAACTCATATTTAAATTCCACTCTTTTACAAGTTCTTTAGCCTGAGCAAATTCCTTATCAGTCCATTCTCGTAAAGCAAAAGTAGTATTTATTAAGCTGATATGAAACTCCCACTCATTATAAAAAGGTCGACTCGACAAGCCTTCTTGGTCCAGTTTATTATGTATCTCAAAAGATAAATCATGCAATTGTGTTGTTTTTTCAACATATAAGTTAATTGATTTATGTGGAGGTCCAAAAAAACTAAATCCTTTTACATTTAAATCAAAGGGGGTTCTTTTGTCACAAGCT
>CAZKUS010000234.1:0-3810 GCA_964556025.1 uncultured Clostridia bacterium
TAATCTGCTTGAACCCCAGGGTAACTTAGTTATTGATGTAATTAATCGTGAATATTTACTCCGGGAGTTTAATGAAAAAGATTGGACTAAAACTAATAATGGTTATACCTGTCTGCGCAAAGCAAAGTTTGATTTTGAGTCAAGCTGTACCGTTAATCAAAAGTTTTTAGAAACACCGGAAGGTGAAGAGGCCATATTTTATCAGTGGATGAGGACATATACTTTGAAAGAAATGCTCACCTTCTTACAGGAAAGTGGGTTTGGCAATCAACAGGTTTATGGAAATTTCCGCAGAGGTCCTTACTCTATTGGATCTCCCAGAATGATTGTAGTGGCTACAAAAAATTAGGCTGTGTTAAAGTTGAATTTTGATAGTTTAACTTTTCAATTTCACTCAAGATGCTCAAGTTTGATACATCCAAACAGAAAGGGGAGTGCTATTGTGTTTGGATTGGTAGGAATAGCCGAGATATTGGTATTGGCATTAATTATAGGTGGAGCGTTTGTGGGGAGGAATATGCCGAGAAAAATTGCCAGGTACGGGAAAATGGCTGTTAAAGCCGGTAGGGAAATAAATAGTATAAAAGATATATTTAGGTTTAAGTGATGCTACTAATTTAGCAAATCATATAAGTGAAAGTTATCACTAGCACAAAAAGTTTATACATTTTAATCTCAGGTTGCGTTAAAGTTGAATGTTGATAGCTGAACTATTCAATTTCACATCCCATATTTCGGGTTGGTTAAGATGTACTCTCAACCCTTGTATACAAAAATTCGTTCAATTGAAGAGTTCAGCTATCAACAACAGAATATAATAGCGCCTAATCTTAAATGTAAATTGTAAATGGCTATACACTATGCTAGCATTATAGTAAAAGTTAGAATATAAAAGAAATAGAGTATGATAAACTGAAACGCAAATTAAAATACAACTGTTAATTTGCTTTCAATCAAAGGGGGGGCTCTAAAATCAACCGTGTTTCCGAAAGGCAACTGCCCGTTAGTGAAGAAAGGCCTGTAGAATTAATCGTAAACAACCAATTATTGGCTACTTTCATGTGCACACCAGAAAACTTAAAAGAATTGGCAGTAGGGCATCTGTGGTCCAAACAGATTATTACTTCTCTTTTTGACATAAACATGTTAGGTGCTTGTGATGATATGAGTAAAATATATGTGCATTTAGGGAGAGAGCTTTCTGACAGTGGGATAAACTTTGGAGAGATAATTGTGAGTGGTTGTGGAAGTGGATCCAATTTTAATGAAGATGTTTTGGCAAATTACTGGATTCAGTCAGAATTCGTTTTAGATGAACAGAAATTGACAGAAGCTTTTCAGGAAATGAATCGTCGAGCTGTTCAATATCAACAAACAGGAGGGCTTCATTCAGCAGCCCTGATATCTAATGGAAAAGTGGTATCAGTTATTGAAGATGTGGGTAGGCATAATGCCATTGATAAAATTGTCGGTAAGGCTATATTTCAGGGGGTCAATCCAGATAAATGTGCTCTTATTACTACTGGTCGTCTGTCATCGGATATGGTATTGAAGTCTTTGGGAGCAGGATTCCCATTTTTAGCTACCCGCAGTATCCCTACCAGTTTGGCAGTAGAAATTGCTGAACAAACCGGCATAACTTTAGTAGGCCGTGGGCACTTACAGAACAAATATGTTTACTGTTATGATAAGCGAGTTTCAAATAGATTAGATTACTTAGAAAAGGGAAGCGGTTGCTGAAATAGCTGTACCGCTTCCCTTTTAAATGGGCTCAGTTTAAGTTGAATATTAATCAGTAACTTCTTTTCCTCCGATAAATACTTGTTCTAATCTTGGATCTAAGCTTAATGGATCGCCATCGAATACTAACACATCTCCGTCTTTACCTACTTCTAAGCTGCCCACTCTATCATCAATACCTGCGATTTCAGCTGCATTGATAGTAATTGCTTTAAGTGCCTCTTCCCAAGGAAGTCCTTCTCTAACAGCCAAACCGGCACAGAAAGGTAATGTATAAATAGGAATAACGGGATGATCTGTGGTTATAGCGAACTTAACCCCGTGTTCACTTAATACTCTGGGAGTCTCAAAAGTTCTATCGCGGAGTTCTACTTTAGCTCTGGAAGTCATGCTGGGACCAACTACTGCAGGTATATCAGCTTCTTTTAATTCCTCAGCCACATTGTGACCTTCGGTACAGTGTTCTATGGAAATAGATAGATCAAACTCTTTGGCAATGCGCACTGCAGTCATGATATCATCAGCTCTATGGGCATGAGCTCTTAAAGTGAGTTCACCTTTCAAAGCTTGAGCTAAAACTTCTTTTTTGAAGTCTTTATCCGGACCTTTTTCGTTCTTGTCAATGTTTTCATCTTCATTGCTGCTCTTTTGTTGTTTCCGCTCGTGTTCTTCAATTTTTTCCAAATATTCTTTGGCCTCAAAAAAAGCTTTCCGCATTACAGCAGCTGTAGCCATTCTAGTTGAAGGACTTTTACTTTGAGAACTGTAAACGCGTTTGGGGTTTTCACCAAAAGCTGCTTTAAGACCAGTGGGATTTTTAATGATCATCTTATCTATGATATCTCCCCAGGTTTTCATGGCCAAGGCCTGCCCACCAATCACATTGGCACTTCCAGGTCCTGTCACCACGGAAGTGATACCATTCGTCCTGGCATCTTTGACGCCCTCTTCATTTGGGTTGATACCGTCTATGGCACGCATTTCTGGTGTCACAGGGGAGGTGATTTCATTGAAGTCACTGCCTTCAAATCCCAGTCCTTCTTCAGAAATACCGATATGAGTGTGAGCATCAATCATACCAGGCATGACTGTTTTACCTGTGGCATCTACGACTTTGGCATCTTTAGGAGCATCTAGATTGGGTCCTAATTGTGCAATCTTTCCGCCTTTAATTAGAATGTCTTCACCCTCTCGGGCTTCTCCTTTCATAGTCAACAGCGTTCCATTTTTGATTAGAAGCATTCATACACCCTCCTATTACTACTGGTTTGAATTTACAAAATATTTCTCTGAATATTTTTCGAGGGGCTAAGTAAAAAAACCTGCCTATAAATAAAAAATTTAGAATAAAAACCTTAAAAACTTTAAAAACCACTAAAACCGTTGAAAAGCTGTTATAAGTTCAGATCAAGCTCTAATCCCGGTAGCTAAAAATGTAGATAACTGACGGTTAGAACAGAAATTAGATTTATTTTTTTTATGGGAGGATTTTGCAAACCAACGGAGAACTCCTATTATAACAGTCTTATAAAGGAATAATTTGTTTATTGATATCCTACACCGGGGTATTGCCAATTGTCGATTTTGGTGTTACAATTGGTCTGCAAAATGAGTCTCCTCCAAAATACGCCCTGTCGTTCTCTCTATAGGATGACAGGTCAAAATCCCGGATGTGGGGTCGCCTAGCGGCCCCTATTTTATTTGTGCCAATTTTAATGATTTGGCTTGAATATTTTGTTTGCTCATGTTTGCTCGTTAAGATGTATTATAAAAACCACATAATACATTCAAATGAAGTGTTTATTGCTATCAACATTTAACTAACCTTAACATAATAGAAATATGAATTATTGTGAAATTATGAATAATCATGAATATTATTCCATCAAATTGTCAATATATACATCTCAAGGCCAATTTATAAATTTCTGACAAGCCTTTATCCCTAATACAAAAGCGCTGTTATATTCTGTTGTTGATAGCAATAAACACTTCAATTTCACTTTAAATGCTAATTTTGATACATCTAAAACTCTCAAATAGTCGAATCACAGCTTCCTGATCAATTAC
>CAZKUS010000235.1:0-3800 GCA_964556025.1 uncultured Clostridia bacterium
TTTGCTGATCATATTTTGGATGAGCAATTGATCAGGAAGCTTTAATTCTACTGTTTGGGAGTTTTAGATCTACCAACCCAAAACATTGGATATGAAATTGAAAAGTTCAGCTATCAACAACAGAATATAAAAGCGCCAATAAAAAAACATAAACCCCTGAGGTTTATGTTTTACCGAGAGATAGCCTACAATATAAATATCATTCCTTGATAGTATGGAAATTACTATTTATTGGCACCTTTGTCTTTATTACCCTGAGCTGATTCTCCCAACGCTCTCTTTCTAGACAAATTAAGTCTTCCTTTTTCATCAATGTTGATTACTTTTACCAAGACTTCATCTCCTACGTTGACTACATCTTCGGTTTTCCCAACTCTCTCTTCTGCTAGTTCGGATATATGTACTAAACCATCTTTCCCGGGAAGTATTTCTACGAAAGCTCCGTATTTTTCAGTTCGCGTCACCTTACCTAGATAAACTTCACCAGCTTCAGGTTCTTTTACTAAATTATCAATAGCTTTAATTGCTTGATCTGCGTGTTCAGCATCAGGTGAATTGATTAAAATCTTTCCATCTGACTCAATGTCGATTTTTACTCCTGTTTCATCAATGATTTTATTTATCATTTTTCCGCCAGGACCAATTACATCTCTGATTTTATCCGGATCAATCTGTTTCTTAAACACTCTAGGCGCTAGTGGTGACAGCTCTTCTCGAGGTTCACTCATGGCCTGTTTCATAATATTAAGTATGTGTAAATATCCTTGTTTAGCTTGATCTATAGCTCGTTGTAGTATTGATCTGTCTAGTCCATCAATTTTTATGTCCATCTGTAATGCTGTAACACCTTGTTCTGTACCGGCCACTTTAAAGTCCATATCACCTAAAAAGTCTTCAATACCTTGAATATCACTAAGAATAGCTAGCTGTTCACCTTCTTTGATCAATCCCATGGCTATTCCCGATACAGGTTGTTTGATCGGTACTCCAGCGTCCATCAAAGATAAAGAACTAGCACAAACACTTCCCATAGAAGTGGAACCATTAGATTCTAACACTTCACTAACCAATCTGATGGTATAAGGGAACTCTTCTTCAGAAGGTATCATTGGTCGAACTGCGCGTTCTGCCAAAGCACCATGGCCGATTTCACGTCTACCTGGTCCTCTCATAAACCCTGCTTCACCGACGCTGTAAGGTGGAAAATTGTAATGGTGCATATAACGCTTGGATTCTTCAATGTCCAAACCATCTAACACCTGAACATCTCCTAAAGCACCTAAAGTGCAGACATTAAGCACTTGTGTCTGACCTCTGGTAAATAAACCTGATCCATGAGTATTGGGTAGTAGATCTACTTCACTAGATACTTGCCTTATCTCGTCTTGTTTTCTACCATCAGGCCTAGTATTGTGTTCCAATATTAAACCACGCATTTCACGTTTGAGTATTTTTTCAAAAGCTGCTTCAATATGTTTTTCTTTTACTCCACCTTCTTCTGACCCTACTTCTTCTACATCGCCATATTTTTCCATCAACTCATCTATTACTTTTTGTTTAACAGCATCCAAAGCTTTTTCTCTCTCTAACTTTTCTTCATTCTGCAAGCTAGATTGTACTTCTTTCACTGCCATTTGCTCTACTTCTGAGATTAAATCATCACTGGGAAGATCCAGTTTTACTTCCATTTTTTCCTGTCCCGTTTGTTCTACTAACTGTTCTTGCATAGCCACAATCTTTTTGATTTCTTCATGCCCTTTCATAATTGCCTCTATCATCTCGTCTTCTGGTACTTCATTGGCTTCAGCTTCGACCATCATTATTGCATCTTTTGTACCGGCTACAATCAAATCAAGTTCACTCTCCTCATGTTCATCGACATTGGGAGTGATAATAATTTCATCTCCAACTTTACCTACCCTGACAGCAGCAATTGGACCATTAAATGGAATATCCGAAATTGAAAGTGCAGCAGAAGCACCCATAATACTTGCCACTTCAGGTGGGCAGTTTTGGTCTACACTGAGAACAGTGCTCACTATGTGTACACTGTTTCTAAATCCGTCTGGAAATAATGGACGTATTGGTCTATCAGTTAATCTGGCAGTCAATGTGGCTTTTTCGGTAGGCTTTCCTTCCCGCTTTATAAAGCCTCCGGGGATTTTACCTACAGCGTACAATCTTTCTTCATAGTCGACAGTTAAGGGAAAGAAGTTCAAATCATCTTTAGGTTCTTTTGATGCAGTGGCTGTTACTAACACTACAGTGTCCCCGTATTTTACTTTAACAGCACCATTGGCCTGTTTAGCCAGTTTTCCGGTTTCCATACTCAGTTCAAAACCGGCTATGTTTTCACTAACAATTGTTTCCAAATTTATTCCCTCCTTTTATGCAATTTTTTTTGAATTAGCTCAGTTTAAGTTGAATGTTGATAACAATCAACATTTCAAGTGAAATTTTATTGCTATCAACAACAAAATATAACAGCGCCTTCGAATTCAAATAAAAGCGGGGGCACTCCCCCCGCTTTTATTTATAAATAATTTACTTTCTCAATCCTAATTTGTTAACCAAATCAAGATATCTCTCTGCCGAGTTTTTCCTCAGATAATTCAATAGTCCCCTGCGCTTACCTACCATTTTAAGTAGTCCTCTTCGTGAAGCATGATCTTGCTGATGTACTTTTAAATGCTCATTTAAGTGTTTGATTTTCTCAGTAAAAATTGCAATTTGTACTTCAGATGAACCAGTGTCGTAATCGTGCAATTTGTACTTTTCCATGATTTCTTGTTTCTGTTCTTTGGTCAAAGACATATTATGTCACCTCCTAATATTTTTATACCCCCAAAGCCAAGAATGCGCCGGAGGAACGCAATTTCCGAGCTTTGGTTGCAATCTGTATTCTAACATACCCCTCTATAGATGTAAAGATTCACTGTTCACAACTTTTACAACTCAAGTTGTCATATTGACAAACTAGAGTACGAGCGTACTCAACATCTAACCGCAATTGTTCTATCAGAAAAGTACTGTCTGTAAATTTTCGCTCGTCTCTGATAAATTCTAAAAAAGATACCTTTATATCTTTGCCATACAAATCTTTATTATTATTTAACAAATAAGTTTCCGCAATCAGTTTATCTCCTTGAAAAGTAGGTTTTTTTCCTAAATTACAAACACCCCAAAAAGTTTCTTCATTCAAGAAAACTTGTACTAGATAAACACCTAATCTCGGTATTATTTTTTCAGTGGGGATATCAATATTTGCTGTGGGATATCCAAGCTGCCAACCTCGCCCCTCCCCTTTTACTACTTTACCAGATAAGGTATACGGTGTTGTCAGCATCTCATTTGCCGAACTGACTAAACCCTCTTGAATATATTTACGGCATAATTCACTACTAACTTTTTCACCTTCAGAATATTTTACAGGTGAGATGACAGAAACATCAAACCCCATCTCCTGACCGTACTTGTACAGGATGTCCGGAGTACCTGAACCACAATTTCCAAAGCTGTAATCATACCCTACTGATACTCCTTGTACATTCAATTTATCGACTAACCATTCGCTGTACTGTTTGGAAGACATACTGGCAAAATTACTATCAAAGTTTTTTACTATTCCCACTTCTATCCCCAATCGGGATATTTTGTCAACTTTCTCATCAAAAGTTGTCAGTAAAAAATGAGTTTTGCCTCGAAATTTAATCTCTGGATGTGGTTCTAGTAATAATACCCCAGATACACATCCGTAAAGCTCAGCTTTTCTCACAGTATCTTTGAGTATCTTTTCATGA
>CAZKUS010000236.1:0-3795 GCA_964556025.1 uncultured Clostridia bacterium
ATCATTTATCACTACTTTATTTATCACTACTTTATTATCACTACTTATCACTATCTTGGTGTGGTTGATAGTACTACAATTCTCTTTCACTTGAAGAGATAGCCATCACACCACTGTCGAGTATTTCTTTGACTTCTTGTTCTGTCCTTATCAATCCACCTGCAATAACGGGAAGGTTTATCTCTTGATTTAAATAGCTTAAATAATTTTTAGTCAGTATACCTGGAAGCACCTCCACCGCATCTGGTTTAGCTTTTTTGACTGTGAAAAATATTTTTTCAAGAAATCCATGCACATACACCACCTTATAAGATCTGCCCTGCTTTATTTGACAGTCTGTGTTGCCACTAAATTTATGCCTTTCCCTAACACATCATCCGCAACCACATCTCCTATCTGAACCGGAGGGGTTGTGTTAACACTACTCAATTCTTTCATCACTTCTATGATATATTCTTTTGAAATGGGAACAGAGGTTTTAACCGGCAGTTCTCCAATATATTTCCCATTTTTGTACATGCTTATAGTAGTAGTTAATGTCCTACTGGGATTAATTACTTCTTCTTCCGCAAACTTTTTTCCTTGTAAACATTGAAAACCGCGAATTTTCTCATCTATAACTTTAATTGAACAACCTTTAGGGCAGATAATACAAGTGATCTCTTGAACACTTTCATATGTCTCTGAGTGAGCTTTTTCCTGACTCAAAATCATTAATCATTTTCCCTCCTTTTCAAACAGTGATAGCTCCAGCTTACTATTTGCGAATTCACCTTTTGCCAGTGACTCATTTTGTAAAGCTATCTTTTCCATTTCCCCAGGTCGCAAATTGGTAACTTTTTTTGAAAACACAATTTCACCATCTTGTAACAGAGCTAGCTGACCTGAATCCACCGGTTTAGCAACCCTAAAATACAATTTCTGGCTCTCATCAGACATTTCATTTCCCAGATATTCACTTTGATAATTTTCAGCCAACCCTACGTCTTTATCCACATTCCAATCTAGTTTTTGAGGCACTACATAGCGAATGTTTTTTCCCGCTTCCACCTCTATATTAGAAAAGTTATTACAAAAACCATTGTTTAAATATTCAGCTACAGCCTCAGCTGTTAACTCACTTTCTCTTACCACATCATCGGCAAGGTCATGAATGTGCAGTGCATTTCCACATGTGAATACACCAGATATATCAATCATCCTTCCTTGACTCACTTCTGGTCCACCAGTTAAATTGTGTAGTTCCAATCCAGCTCCTTGTAGTAATTCATTTTCTGGAATGAGGCCAACTGATAACAGTAATGTATCACACTGAAGCCAATGCTCTGTTTCTGGAATAGGACTTCCTGTCGAATCCACTTCAGCTATTTTTACCTGTTCTAAACGCTTTTCTCCTTTAATTTCAGTAACAGTGTGATTTAAATAAAGGGGAATGTCAAAATCGCGAAGGCATTGGGAGACATTTCGAGCTAGTCCATTTACATAAGGCATCAATTCATAAACACCTTTCACCTCACACCCTTCTAAAGTCATCCTGCGGGCCATTATCAGGCCGATGTCTCCCGAGCCTAAAATAACAACCTTTTGTCCAGGGATATACCCTTCAATATTCATATATCTCTGACAGGTACCAGCTGTCATGATACCTTCCGGACGATCACCTGCTATATTTATTCCGTATCTAGTTCTCTCTCTAGCTCCAGTAGCTATAATCACTGACTTGGACTGAATTGACTCTATCCCACGCTCTTTGCTGACGCAAATGATCTGTTTTAATGGATAATCATCTTCTGACTCACCAGATTTTGTTTGGTCACTAGAAACAGCCTTCAGATCAAGAACCATAGTGTTTAACTTTACATCTATATTAGAGTTTTCTTCCACACTGTCTACATAATACTGACTGAATTCTGGACCCGTTAACTCTTGATTAAATATTTCCACACCAAAGCCGGGATGAATACATTGATTTAAAATTCCACCCAGGCGGAAATCTCTTTCTATTAGCATCACCTTTGAGATTCCGCGTTCCCGAGCTTTTAAAGCAGCAGCCAAGCCTGCTGGCCCACCTCCTATTATAACCAAATCAACCTGCTGTTCTTTCATGACTCATCACCCGCTTCCTTACTCCATAGTTTTTTTAAAGGTGAAACTAGTACTTCAGAGCCCCGACCACTGTAGGTTATTTCAGTAGCATTTAGGTTCAATTCTTCCTGCAAGATTTTCACAAGTCTAGGTGAGCAAAATCCACCCTGACATCTCCCAGTATAGGCTTTGGTTCTTCTTTTGATACCTTCCAATGTCCTAGCACCTACCGGCCGTCTGATTGCATCCTTTATTTCACCTAATGTCACATGTTCACATCTGCAAATAATCTGCCCAAAGTCAGATTCCTGGTCGATCATAGTCTGCCACTTTTCGTAGTTTTCATCTCGAAGCCGGATACGTTTCGATCTACCCAACTGATAGTTATCTTTTTCTATAAATGACAACCCTTGTTCTCGCATTCTGTCAATTACTTCTTTTCCAATTAAAGGGGCTGCTGTTAAGCCAGGGGAGTTTATTCCCACAGTGTGAAACACACCATCAACACTGGAAGATGGGCCTATATGAAAATCGGATAATCCACTGGCTCGAAGCCCACTAAAGGTACGAATAGACTTTTTTATATCTAAATTTGGTACCAGTTTCATACCCTTGTCTAATACTTCATTCAGCCCAGGACCCGAATTAGAGACATCGTTTTTATCTTCCACTTCTTCTGAATTGGGTCCTACCATTAAATTACCGTAGGTAGTTGGTGTCACCATCACGCCCTTGGTATCCCCGTTAGGAGTGTAGGCAATAGTCCTGGTAATCCCAATCTGATAACTTTCATCAAATAAGTAATATTCACCCTTCACCGGAATTAATGACATATCTTCAGTATCTGTCACATTGTATATCTCATCTCCGTACAGTCCACAAGCATTGATAAAATAATCAGCTGTAAATATTCCCCGATTAGTGGACACACCTTGGAATTTTGTCCTCCCACTGTCTTCCTTATCAGTAATTACATCATTGACACCGACACCTCTTATGACTGTCACACCATTTATAGCAGCACTTTCAATTAAAGCTAGATTTAGCTGAAATGGGCATATAATGGCTCCAGTACCAGCGTATAAAGCACCAATCACCTGCTGATTGACTTGAGGTTCTTGTTCCAAGACCTTTTCACGGCTCCACCATTCCAAACTGGGAACACCTTGTTTCTGTGCGTTTTCTTTGTAATCCAGCAAATGTTTTTTGTCATTTTCGTCAAAAGCTAGCATTAAAGTACCATTTCGTTCAAAAGGGATATCCAATTCCGAAGTCAGTTCATCGAAGAGCGGATTGGCCTCAATATTTAATTTCCCTTT
Organism: uncultured Clostridia bacterium; assembly: GCA_964556025.1. GTDB lineage: Bacteria > Bacillota > Natranaerobiia > Natranaerobiales > Natranaerobiaceae > Natranaerobius. The sequence continues at coordinate 3,405 of CAZKUS010000236.1, forward strand.
TACAGTTTCTTTAGTTACATTGAAGCCGGAATGAACTATTCCAGTATTTGCTTTAGTTGTTCCCATACCTATATCTGCTTCGCGTTCTAAAAGCAAAACAGATAATGAATACTTGGACAGCTCTCTAGCAATGCTAGCACCTACCACTCCTCCCCCGGCTATAATAATATCGTAATGACTTTCTCTGGAGTTGGAACCAGTTACTGAACTCATCTACATCTCCCCTTTATATAACATCTCCTAATATAAATGCTCAGTTTAAGTTGAATGTTGAATTCTGAATGTTGAATGTTGATAGCAATAAACACTTCTATTGAACGTATTATGCGGTTTTGGTAATACATCTTAATGAGCAAATAGGAGAATTAAAGCCGAATAATAGGAGGTTATT
>CAZKUS010000237.1:0-3781 GCA_964556025.1 uncultured Clostridia bacterium
AAAAATACCGTAAGTCCTATAACAGTACCAGCGTCATCATACAAGGGGTTATACTCGTTTTGATACCACCTGCGGTTTATTGATGCTTGTCCATATTGTTCGATGTCAGTAAAACTTTCCCCATTCAAAGCACAGTCAAAATTTGCCTTTGCCTTATTACGGTCTTCTTGATATTTGATAAAATCCAACATGTTATCTCCAACTTTTATATCCACATCCCAAATATTTCTCATTATTTTCCTGTGATTTTCATTAAATGTGAGATAACAATAATTATAATCAAGGGCAAATATAACGTTTTCCTTGGAACTCTCCAATATGCCCTTTAACAAGTTACTTGAAAGATTCATAACTCAACACCCTTTTAGTTAAATAAAATTTATATTCTGATAAAATAAAGTAATGTCCCCAGCTTAACGCAGATCATAATGTTTTCTAATGCCATTCTTGGTTTATTGCTTTACTCAATGAATTATTTATCAACTACCACTCTACTTTACTTTACTGATTAATTGGTTTTGCAATTTTTGTATATAAAAATCGTGCTTTAATAGTTGATTGTCGAACCTTTAATATTGGCCCTGTATTCAAAACTCCAGGATTTTAAGAAAAACTTATCCGATTCATTTATTAATAACAGGCCAACAAAGAGTTCGGGGTAGTAATCAACTATAAGGCACTTAAAAACACGCAGTCAATAAATAGCCATCTTTGATCCTTTAAAATAAATCATTTTGAAGCTTGGTTATAATCCCTAACGTACGATAGATGACCTTCGTAATATTTTATAATTTAAGAATTTATTGGGTATATGTGACATTTGACTCATTATATAGATAAAAAGACTCATTCTTAAAGACTGAAGGAAGTATGATTTAATATTTCTATGTAAAATGTTGCATTCCTGCTAAATTTTATTAATTTTCTGTGGTTTTGACTCATTTTGTCGATTTAGTTTACTCTTCAAGTTGACTACCTTTTAAAACACTGTCAATGAAACTAGCCACTTCATTTGATAAATTAGGTCTGATGTAACTGTTAAAATCAATTGTAACTGTTAAAATCAATTCAACAGATTTTGTTAAATAGTTCTGAACAGAATCTACCAAAACCTTCCTCCATCTGTTATCATGAACTGGAAATTTTACAGATGGGAGGGAAGGTTTTATGGAAGAAAGGGAAAGGTGGCTTATGCATGGTGAAATACACAGATACAAAAAAATGGGGTTAAAAATAGCACAAATAGCTAGGAATCTAGGTATAACTAGAAACACTGTTTACAGTTATTTGAATTTTACTCCCGAGGAGGTGTTAACCTTAAATGGAGGAAACAGAAGAAAGAAGCTCGATGATTATGAAGACATAATAGTGTCATGGCTCAGGATGTTCCCTGACTTATCAGCAGCCCAGATTCATGATTGGCTTTTAGAGAGAAAATACCACATTGATGTTTGTGAAAGTACTGTGAGGAATTATGTTAGAAACTTAAGGGAAATTCACAATATACCAAAAAAAGTAGAATCAAGGAGTTATGAAGCCATAGAAGATCCACCTATGGGGAAACAGGCACAAATAGACTTTGGAGAAGATAAGTTTGAAGACCAGTACGGTAAAATAGTCAAAAAATACTTTATAGCCTTTGTCCTATCTAATTCTAGACATAAATATGTAGAATGGTTGGACAAGCCCTTTACTACTGCAAGTACCATTAACGCACATGAGAATGCCTTTCAGTTTTTTGGGGGCATGCCTGAAGAACTAGTTTATGATCAAGACAAGTTAATTTTAATAAGTGAGAACTATGGAGATCTAATACTTACTTATGAATTTTCAGCTTATCGAAATGATAAAGGATTTAGCATACATATGTTAAGGAAAAGTGATCCAGAAAGTAAAGGTAGGATAGAAAACGTAGTGGGATATGTAAAAAAGAACTTTTCTAAAAACCGTACTTTCTACAGCATAGAGAAATTAAATGAAGACTGCATAGCCTGGCTTAAAAGAACCGGTAACGGGAAAGTCCATGAAACGACCAAAAAAATACCGGCCGAAGTACACCACATTGAAAAGCAGTACTTGCGGCCGACATCACAAAAAACACCATATAAACCCAGTTCAAGTATATCAGCATTAATAAGGAAAAACAACACTGTATTATATAAATCTAATCGCTATAGCCTGCCTCCTGAAACTTATGATGGGACAGATAAATATGCTCTGTTAGAAACAGATGGAGATACTCTCATAATCAAAGACACTGAAACTGGAGAAGAGATCACAAGGCATCAAGTTTGTTATGAAAAAGGTAAATTAATCAAAAAGACTTCTCATGAAAGAGACCGTAGTAAAGGGATCCAAGCTTATATGGAAAATGTAGAAAAAATACTTGGTGGTGGTGAGAAAGCTAAAGAATTCCTTACAGGAATCTATAAAGACAAAAGTCGCTACATCCGTGATCAGCTGCAGTTAATAAAGGAAAAAGCTGAAGATAAAGATGGAGCTACTATTGAAAAAGCCTTAGATTATTGCCTTAAGTATAGGCTCTACAGTGCTTCATGCTTTAAAGATGCCATATTTCATTTTCAAAAAGAAAGTCCGGAAGTAGAAGAGTTACCCATCATAAAGCCTTTACATGAATCTTCTATCAAAAATTTAAAAGTGAAGCCACAGGTCAGGGATCTAGAAGTATATCAGAATATAGCATTGGAGAGATCTTATGAGCACTGATGAGCTAAAAGAGAAAATGAAAAGTCTTAAGATAAAGGATAGTGCAGAGGTTGTTGATGATATTCTTCTCTCGTCAAGTGAACAGAATTTAACCTATAAGGAATTTCTAGAAAAGATTGTGGATCACGAAATTAAGTATCGGGAAGAAAAGGACTTTCAAAAAAGATTAAAATGGGCAGCCTTCCCGGAGAAGAAATATTTAGATGACTTTGATACGGGGTATCAATCATCTATTAGCCAACAAGAACTTAACCAGCTTAAAGAACTGGTATGGTTAGATCAAGTCGATACCCTAATGTTGTTGGGGCCGCCCGGAGTGGGAAAATCTCACATATGCATTGGGCTCGGTCTTGAGGCTATTCATAAGGGTTACAAAGTTAGTTTTACACAAATGGATGATTTGATTAAATTATTAAAAACTGAAGAGATCACCAGGACTTCCAGGACAAAGATTAAAAGGATTGTTTCTTCTGACTTAGTGATAATTGATGATCTTATGTTTATGGCCATAGAAAGGGAAGAAGCTAATTTATTCTTTCAGCTAATTAACAAGCTATATAATCAATCTTCTATAATCATCACATCCAACAAAGGTCCAGAAGACTGGGGAGAAATATTAGGAGATTCTGCTATTACAACTGCTATTTTAGATAGGATTATGCATAGAAGCGAAGTTATTAATCTAACAGGAGAAAGTTATCGAATTAAAAACAGGGATACCATTTTTGGAAAATCCTAGGTGTTTAAAACTATTTAACGAAAATTGTTTAAAACTACTTGACGGTCACAGCTTTTCAATAATATGCTTCCTATATTGGTAATATAATATTCTTATTAGACTTTATACAGTAGAAAAACATGGAAATAAATCAGAAGAAATTATTATATGACTGATGAAAACTAAGCTTCTTGGTGAATTGATTAAACTGTTGAATTAAAAGTGAAAAAGTGTCTAGCTAATTACTTATAAGAGAAGTATAAAAGCTCTAACTAGAGTTTGTGCTTATTCCGGAATATTTGGACACCCGTACCGGAATTATGTGGACACTGTTCC
>CAZKUS010000238.1:0-1188 GCA_964556025.1 uncultured Clostridia bacterium
TGGCGTCTCTCGACGTTTTTGGGCAGCAGCCTGTTTTCATCCAGGAGCCTCACCTAACGAGCTATTTATTGTTTTTTTGACTCATTCAAAGTTCTATTGCTATCAATAACAGAATATAACAGCGCTTTTAAAAAAGTTTGTATATCGGGAATCCAGTCTTCCTTCAATTACGGTGAAATAATATCATTACTCTCAATAGATGTCAACAGGATAAATATATCTGGCTAGATATAGCACCTTATAATTTGTTTAATAATATTATTTTACACACAATTCCAACATAGTCAAAGTTGTGTTCGGGGATTTTAATAAAGACAAAATAAATTAGTTTCAGTAAGAGGTGAAAGTCTTGCATTTGTCCCATTGTGCTGTAAAGCGCCCCGTGGCAACAATAATGGTTTTGTTGGCACTAATGATACTAGGTATAATTTTATATCCGCGTTTGCCAGTGAATTTGCTCCCACAACTCAACTATCCTATGGTTGTAGTGTTAACCAGTTATTCTGAAGCAGCCCCGGAAGAGATTGAACAGATGGTGACTAAACCTGTAGAAAATGCTGTTGGTACTACTTCCGGAGTGGAAAGCATGTCATCCACTTCATATGAGGAGCTATCTATGGTTATGGTGGAATTTTCTTGGGGTACAGATATGGATTTTGCTACATTGGAAATGAGAGAACGTTTGGATACAGTTAGAGAATACTTACCTACTGATGTAGATCCTCCACAAGTAGTAAAAGCCGATCCTTCTTTAATGCCTGTGATGTTTATTAGTGCAGGATGGGAAGGTTTAGATGATGATTCTGTCTCAGTAACACAATCTGGTCAAATAACAACTAAAGAGCTGGAAAGAGAAGAAGAGCTTAGAGAACTGGAACAAATAGTTTCGAATCAGGTGTCTAACCGCTTGGAAAGGATTGACGGTGTATCTTCTGTGGATTTGTCAGGCACAGGTGATCGTCAAGTAATGGTCGACTTAGATCAGGAAGATATGGCAAAACATGATTTAGAATCAGATCAGATTCAAAGTGCATTAGCTGGCCAGAATATTAATTATCCTGGTGGTAGAATCATAGAAGAAGACAGAGAAATGATGGTACGTTCTCTTTCTGAATTTCAAGACTTGGATGATTTGAGAAAAACGGTGGTTGGACATGAAACCACTTTTGCAATAAATGAAGAGAGTGA
>CAZKUS010000238.1:1288-3763 GCA_964556025.1 uncultured Clostridia bacterium
AGACCGATCCAATTGCAGGATGTAGCCAGTGTACAAGAGCAATATCAAAGTGATAGTTTAGTACGACTAAATAATAACCCGGCCTTAGGGTTAATTGTTCAAAAACAATCAGATGCCAATACAGTTCAAATTACTAGAGAAATAGATCAAGAAATGACAGAACTGGAGCAAGAGTATGAAGAACTGTCTTTAGTGTCAACCTGGAATCAAGGTAGTTTTATTGAGCAAGTACTGCACATGGTGCAGCAAAATGCAATAATAGGCGGACTTTTAGCCGCAGTAGTGTTGTTCTTGTTTTTAAGAAATATAAAAAGCACTTTAATTGTTGCTATAAGTATACCAGCATCGGTGATAGTTACTTTCCCTTTAGCCTACTTTACAGGATTAACTCTCAATATTATGACTTTATCAGGATTGGCCCTTGGTATTGGTATGTTGGTTGATAATTCTGTGGTAGTATTAGAAAATATTTTTCGACATGCTGAGTCAGGCAAAAGCTTATCAGAATCTGCTATTATAGGGACAAAAGAAGTTAGCTCTCCTATAATAGCATCTACTTTGACTACGGTTGTAGTTTTTTTGCCAGTCTTTCTTTTAGAAAATTTAGCTGGAGTTATATTTACTGAACTTTCTTACATGGTTGTATTTTCACTTTTAATATCTTTGCTTACAGCTTTGACAATTATTCCTGTTTTAGCAGTATTGCTTTTGAAAAATGGAATTAAAAAAATCCCTGGCATGATAGAACTACAGAATAGTTATCAAAAAGGGTTAAGTAATTGTAGAAAGTGGTCAAAACCTATTTTGATTGTAGCAGTAATACTTACTTTGGGAGCTGGTGCACTGGTGCCTTTGATGGCAGGAGAATTTTTACCTCCCATAACTAGAAATGAACTTACAGTTGATATTCAGCTACCTGTAGGGAGTTCCATGGACAAAACAGAGCAAAAGGTGTCTCAAGTAGAAGATTATTTACTACAGTTTGATGAAGTGGAATCGGTTTATGCTACTGTGGGTGAGAGAGCGAGTCAAAGACAGGGGGCGGGTTACAATAGTCGATCCCCTCATAGAGGAGAGTTGATGGTAACTTTGGATGAAGAGAGTCAAGAAAAAATGGTGGCCAAAGTGGAAAACGAATTTAAAGATATGGAATCAGCCCAAGTTGAAGCGTCTAATATGGAAGGTGATATGGAATTTGCAAGTGAAGACGTAGAAATTGATATTATAGGAACAGATCATGAGATGTTATTAGAACTGTCTTCTCAAGCTATGGAAAAAGTAGGAGATATAGACGATGTTGCCAATGTAACGAGAAATCTCCCTACACCACGTCCTGAAATCCAAGTATTACCTGATAATAAAGCTGCAGACTCTGGATCGGTTGGAGAAGAAAATATAAATCCGGAGCAAATAACAACACCAGCTTATTTAGCTCAAGACTTAGAAACCAGTTTGACTGGTAGTGAAGTCACCACATATAGAGAAACGGGAGAAGAAATGCCAGTAATTATGGGATACTTTTCCGATGGGCCTGATGATACGGATGAGCTGCAAGATCGCTATCAAGATGTAGCTGAAATAAAAGAAACTACTAGTTCTCCCATTATTAATAGAATAGATGGTCAGCGACATGTTACTTTATCTGTTGATACTGAAAGTAGAGATATCAGAAATGTGGTGGCACAAATCAGGGCACAATTAGCGGAACTAGATCTGCCTGATGATTACAAAATCACCTATGGTGGTTCCTATGAGGATATGTGGTCTTCTTATAGAGAGTTGGGGGGAGCTCTGGTCCTATCTTTGTTAGCGGTTTATATGGTTATGTCAGCTCAGTTTGAATCACTGAAATATCCTCTAATTATTATGGTTAGTATTCCCTTTGCTTTGGTTGGAGTTATATTATTTCTTTTTTTGGTTGGCGATACTTTAAATGTGGCGTCAATAATGGGTGGGATTATCTTATCTGGATTGGTTGTGAATAATGCTATAGTGCTTTTAGACTGTATCAAGAGAGAAGGAAGTGTAGAACAAGGAGCGAAAATCAGGCTCAGACCAATTTTAATGACAACTACAACGACTTTGTTAGCATTAATACCTATGGCTGTAGCTAGTGGCCCCGGATCAGAGATACAAAATTCCTTAGCTTTTTCTCTCATGGGTGGATTGTTTACCGGAACTATTTTAACACTGATTTTACTCCCACTGTTTGTAGGTTTGTTAAAGGGAAAAGTTTGATTGGCGCTGTTATATTCAGTTGTTGATAGCAATAAAATATCAACATTCAACAATCATTGAGCCATTTGATTAATTGACAGTAAACATTGTTATTGATATGATTTATTTAAATTGAAGGCGTTGTTATATTCTGTTGTTGATAACTGATCTTTTCGATTTCACATCCAATGTTTCGGGTTGGTACATCCTGTTATTTGACTTTAATCCTACTGTTGGATCGTTAAGATGTACTATCAA
>CAZKUS010000239.1:0-3756 GCA_964556025.1 uncultured Clostridia bacterium
TTGGTGGAGGGACTTTTGACGTTTCTATTCTTGAACTTGGAGATGGAGTGTTTGAAGTTAAAGCAACTAGTGGTAACAATAAATTAGGTGGAGATGATTTTGATCAGAGAATTATTGATCACTTGGCTGAAGAATTTAAAAAAGAAAATGGTGTAGATCTAAGAGAAGATAAAATGAGTTTACAACGTTTAAAAGAAGCGGCAGAAAAGGCAAAAGTAGAGCTATCTAGTGTTTCTCAAACAAATATTAATCTACCTTTTATAACTGCTACTGATGCAGGACCTAAACATTTAAATATGGATTTGGCTCGTGCCAAGTTTGAAGAACTGACTAGTGATCTTGTCGAGAAAACCATTAAACCAATGAGGCAAGCTATTAAGGATGCAGGGATTAGTGCCAGCGACCTAGATAAAGTGATATTGGTGGGTGGCTCCACTAGAATTCCGGCAGTTCAAAGAGAAGTTAAAAAAGTATCAGGTATAGATCCTTACAAAGGAATTAACCCTGATGAGGTTGTGGCAAGAGGTGCAGCTATTCAAGCAGGAGTATTAAGTGGGGATGTTAAAGATGTATTATTATTGGATGTAACGCCACTTTCTCTTGGAATTGAGACTTTAGGTGGCGTATTCACTAAGCTAATTGAGCGAAATACCACTATCCCTACTAGTAAAAATCAGGTGTTTTCAACTGCTGCGGATAACCAGACTAGTGTGGAAATTCATGTACTGCAGGGCGAACGTGAGATGGCTAAAGACAATAAGTCTCTAGGTAGATTTATTTTAGATGGTATTCCTGCAGCACCAAGAGGAGTTCCACAAATAGAAGTCACTTTTGATCTAGATGCTAACGGTATATTGAATGTAAATGCTAAAGACAAAGGAACAGGAAAAGAACAGAAAATAACAGTTGAAGCATCTAGTGGTTTATCTGAAGAAGATATTGAACAAATGGTGCATGAAGCGCAAGAACACGAAGAAGAAGATAAGAAAAAACGTGAAAAAGTTGAAGCTAGAAATGAAGCTGATTCCTTAGTTTATAATACCGAAAAAACTTTAAGTGATTTAGGTGACCAAGTAGATGAAGCTAAAAAGAAAGAAGTAGAAGATGCAGTTCAAAAAGTAAAAGATGCATTAGAAGAGGATGATTTAGACCAAATCAATTCGGCAAAAGAAGAATTGACAAATATTTTCCATGAACTTAGCCAGCAGCTTTATCAAGATGCAGAAGCCACCGGAACCGAGGATGGAACTGCAGGGCAAAGCGGTGGAGAAGATGACAATGTAGTGGATGCTGATTATGAAGTGGAACAAGATGAAGATAATGAACAGAAATAATTGGAGTAGAAGAGGTTTAACTTTAACTGCGCTAAAGGGTGATTGTAATGTCAAAACGTGATTATTATGAGATTTTAGGTGTTGACCGAAATGCCGATAAAGATGACTTGAAAAAAGCATATCGTAAATTGGCTAGAAAATACCATCCCGATGTTAACACTGATGATGAACAAGCTGAAGAAAAGTTTAAAGAGATACAAGAGGCTTATGAAATACTAAGTGACGATCAAAAACGTGCCAGATATGATCAATTTGGTCATGCCGGAGTTAATGGAGATGCACATCAACAGTACGGTGGATTTGGTGGCCAAGACTTTGGCGGATTTGGTGGTTTTGAAGATATTTTTGATGCCTTCTTTGGGGGCGGTTTCTCTGGCGGCGAAAGACGTCAGCGCCGCCCTCGGAAAGGATCTGATCTCAGGTATAGATTAGAAATAGAGTTTGAAGACGCAGTATTTGGAGCAGAAAAAGAGGTGAGAATTCCGCGCACCGAGCAATGCGATAAATGTGATGGTACAGGTGCTAAACCCGGTACTTCACCTAAAACTTGCTCGTCATGTAATGGACAGGGAGAAGTGAAACAAGTTAAAGAGACACCATTCGGTAGATTTGTCAATGTAGCTGCTTGTAATTCATGTGGTGGTGAAGGAACTATTGTGGAAGAACCTTGTCCGGAATGTCGTGGTGAAGGAAAAGTAGTAAGACGTCGTAAGGTCAAAATAGACATACCTGCCGGGGTTGATAATGGAACACGACTTAGAGTGAGAGGAGAAGGTCAAGCTGGAGTTTATGGAGGACCTCCCGGAGATCTTTATGTGGATATAACAGTTAAATCTCATGATAAGTTCACAAGAGAAGGAACTACTATTTATTCAGATGTAAAAATAAGTTTTGTAGAGGCAATTTTAGGTACAGATCTAGAAGTACCCACACTAGATGGTAATGAAAATTTAAAAATACCAGCTGGCACTCAACCTAAAACAGAGTTTACATTAAAAGGAAAAGGTGTACCTCATTTTCAAAGACGTGGACGTGGAGATCAGATAGTTATTGTCGACGTAGAAATACCCAAAAAATTAACCCAAAAGCAAAAGCAATTAATTAGAGAATTAGCTCTGTCAATGGGTAAAAATATTCCTGCTGGTGAAGGATTCTTAGAAAAGGTTAAAAAAGCCTTAGGGAGTAATGAGTGAATGTGATTAGTTATTAAAACTGATTAAAGGGGCGAGACTATGCAGTGGGCTGAACTAGAATTGATTTCTTGTAGAGAAGCTATGGAAGCTGTTTCAAATTTACTTCACGAAATTGGTGCAGGTGGTGTTGTTATACAAGACCCGAAAGTGGAACCACCTAAAGATGATGATATAATATGGGCTTACTCTGATGGAACTGAAATGCAAACTATTAATGGACTAGAAGATAAAGTTTACGTTATAGCCTATCTACCATGGGATGACCAATTAGCCACCAGACTTAAGCAAGTTAGAAGTAGATTGGAACAAATGCTTGAGTGGGGGTTGGGAGTTTCTTCAGATGACTTGACAGTCACTAAAGTTGATGAACAAGATTGGTCAGAAGCTTGGAAAGAATACTATGAACCTGTTAAAATCGATAGTTTAACTGTTCGGCCCACTTGGAGTTTTCGTGATGTTGATGAACAAACTACTGTCTGGTTGGATCCCGGGATGGCATTTGGAAGTGGTACTCATCCTACCACTGTGATGTGTCTTTCTCATTTAAATGATCTGGTCTCCGGTGGAGAAAAAGTGATAGATCTTGGCTGTGGCTCCGGGATATTGGCCATTGCTGCAGCAAAATTAGGGGCAGCTCAAGTTAATGGATACGATATCGACTCTGTTGCATGCAGAGTGGCAAGAGAAAATGTTAACTTGAATCAAGTTGAAGATGTAATAAATATAGAGCAAGCGGATGCCCGATATATAAATGATGGAGGAGCAGACATTATTTTGGGAAATATAGTAGCAGATATTATAGTTGGTTTGATCCCTCAAATTAGTAACATGTTGAAACCAGGAGGAGTATTCATTGGTTCTGGGATTAGCTTACAAAAAAAAGAGAAAGTGATTGCCAGTTTTGAAAAATATGGAATTAAACAAATTAGTGAGGAAAAGTCAGGGGAATGGGTATCCCTGGTGATGCGTAATTAGTCAACAATTACCACGTTTATTCTTACCTCCTGAACAATTTAGAGATTTAGATAAATCTGAAGTCACCGTGACTGGTTCTCAAAGTGATTATCAGTACCTGCATAAAGTTTTGAGGGCTAATGTTGGCGATCTAGTAATTCTTCTCGATGGTATGGGAAAGAGTTGGTATGGACAAATAGATTCTTTAAGAAAAGGGAATGTTAGTTTTAAAATCACGGGGGAATGTTGCGAACATCGCGAATCTCCCGTGAATT
>CAZKUS010000240.1:0-3748 GCA_964556025.1 uncultured Clostridia bacterium
GACTTAAACCAAAATTAATTTTAATTTGCCTAATACCGATTGCTTTATTTTTGGGTTTGATTTTTATAACTATAATACCCACAATAGAAGAAGTTGGAGAAGAAATAATGGAGCACAATGTTCTAGAAAAGTTAGAGGGTGACATTAACTCGGCTCAATTATTCGTAGATGAACACTTTGGAGAAATACGCTTAGAAGACGATGGTTTAGTTGATATAGAGGGAGAACCTATAGAAGGCAGACATGAAATGGTAGATGATATCACAGACAATTTAGGTGTCGTAGCAACTATATTTGCTCGTGAAGATGATGATTTTCGCAGGATAACAACTAGTATAAGGGATGATAATAATGAGCGTGTAGTAGGCACAATGCTAGGAGAGGACAGTGCAGCTTATGAGCCTAATATGGCAGGAGAATTGTATGTGGGAGAAGCAGATATTTTAGGAGACCCTTATTACACTGCTTATGAACCTATAACTCAAGATGGTGATGTTATTGGCATCCTGTTTTTAGGAGTCCATTTAGCAGAGACAGAGGCAATTATCGCTTCAGGAGTAGGAGAAAATATTTCTGAAGTAATTATTTGGACTATGGGAATATCTCTTATAACTTTACTTACAATATTCTTTTTCGTCAGTAAAACTATTGTCAATCCCATAAATAGATTTAATGAAGCTTTTACAAAAGTAGCTAATGGCAATTTTACTACTGAAGTTAATATTGCATCAAAAGATGAAATAGGCCAAATGAGTAATAATTTAAATAAAACTATTTCTGCAATGAATAGTGCCATGTCCAATGTGCGTGGTTTTGCCCGCAATGTTTCTAGTAAAACTAAAGAGATATCTTCTGGCAATCAAGACCTTGCCCAGCGAACTGAACAACAAGCCTCCAATGTAGAGGAAGTTTCTTCTACTATGGAAGAGATTACATCTTCACTTCAAACAACATCTTCCAATTCATCAGAAGCGAACAAGCTAGCTAAAAATACCTTGGAAACAGTAAAAGAGGGTGATCAAGTTGTTAGAGAGATGGATGAAGCTATGCAGGAAATCACAACCAGTAGTGAGGAAATATCAAATATTACCGAAAAGGTTAGCGACATCGCTTTTCAAACAAATCTTCTCGCTTTAAATGCTGCCGTAGAAGCTGCAAGAGCCGGAGAACATGGACAAGGATTTGCAGTAGTCGCATCTGAAGTGCGCAACTTATCACGACGAACTAGTGAATCGGTTGAGGAAATTGAAGAATTAATTAATAAGAGTATTAATCGAGTCAAAAAAGGAAATCAGTTAATGGAAAATACAGAACAAGTTCTCACTAAAATCGTAACAAATACAGAAAAAGTTAATGATATTATAGAAGAAATCTCTTCTTCTATAAAAGAGCAATCTAGTTCAGCAGAAGAAATTCAAAAAGCAATTGAAGACTTAAATCAAGTAACTCAGCAAAACTCTGCCATGGTTCAAGAAATCGCTAGTTCCAGCGAATCTATGAATTCAGAAGCTGAAGAATTAGCCGATACTGTCAGGCAGTTTGAATTAGAAGAATAAAGTACGAAAGTTTAAAATCATTTCTTAGGAGGGAAAATTATGCATTTTAGTCAAATTTACGTACCTGGAGTGGCTCACTGTTCTTATGTGATTGGTAGTGGTGACAAATGTGTTGTAGTAGATCCAGCAAGAAATATTAAACCCTACTTAGAAAAAGCAGCATCCTTCGGGATGGAAATTGTAGGAATTTTGGAAACCCATTTACATGCAGACTTTATTTCTGGTCATATGGATTTAGCAGAAGAAACTGGTGCTGAAATATATGCACCGGAAATAGCAGATTGCGATTTCCCGCATACTGCACTAAAAGACGGTGAGGAATTTACAGTGGCTAACTTAAAGTTTCAACTTTTAGAAACCCCTGGCCACACCCCTGACTGTTCTGTCTATTTGGTAACTGATTTAGAACGTGGTGAAGAACCCGTAATGGTTTTTACTGGCGACACATTACTTGTAGGAGATGTCGGCCGTCCTGATCTGTTCCCCGATCGAGAAGAAGAGCTGGCAGAAAAATTATTTGACAGCTTAAAAAAGCTAAAGGCACTTCCTGATCATGTTGAAGTCTATCCGGCACATGGAATGGGATCCCTTTGCGGTCGTTCCCTATCTGCTAAGTTATGGAGTACTATAGGTACTGAGAAAAGACAAAATTATGCGTTACAACACAAAGACCTAGAATCATTCAAAAAAGATTTGCTAACCGACATGCCATCAGCACCTGATCACTTTGCCCGTTGCTCAGAAATTAACAGAAAAGGCCCAGAACAGATAGTTCATTTAAGCCCTGTCAATCCCTTAAATGTCTCTGATATTAAAACTGCTATTGATAAAGGTAGCGTTGTTTTAGATACCAGAACTTACTTATCTTTTGCTTCTGGTCATATACCTGGTTCTTATAGCATTAGTCTTCAGGGAAATCTAGCTACATTCGCAGGGTGGATCATACCACCAGAGAAAGATATTGTTCTGGTGTTAGAAAAAGAAGAAGACCTGCCAAAAGTCAAAGAGTTACTTTACACTGTCGGTCTTGACAGTATTTCGGGTTATCTGCAAGGTGGGATGCCTAAGTGGATTACCGCTGGAGAATCAACAGATCATATAGGATCAGTTTCAATTGATAATATTGACACCTATCTTAATTCCACAGAAGCATTGGTATTGGATAATCGTGCCGAGTCAGAATGGAAAAAAGAACATATCAAAGGTACAACATTGGCTCCGACTCCAGATGTGAGGCATATGTACAAAGAGTGGGATATTGAAACACCTATTGTAACCCTTTGTAATAGCAGCAATCGCTCCATGACAGCTGCTAGTATTTTAAAACAAAAAGGATTCAAAAATGTGCTTAATTTCCTAGGGGGAACTACTGCATGGGTCGCTGCTGGGAATGAACTTGAATCTGAAGAAAAGTAATTATTTAGCACCTTTTATTAAGTCTCTTAAGCACCTCTCTGTTAAATTAAAACAGAAAGGTGCTTTTTTTAATCATTCATTACATTTAAAAATACTTCCACTAATTCCGGGTCAAACTGGCTTCCAGCTGATCTTTTTAATTCTTCCAATGCTTCTTCTTTTGACACAGGATCCTTGTAGCTTCTACCGTTTGTCATCACATCATAGGCATCTAATATTGCTATGACACGGGATAACAGTGGTATCTCTTCACCTTTAAGTCCATAGGGATAACCTGTTCCATCCCACCATTCATGATGTGAAAGTATTTCTTCAGCTACAGTAATGAGTTTTTCAGAATTTCGGGCGATTCTCTGACCTATTTCGGGATGTTCTTGAATTCTCTCCCATTCTTCTTCATTCAAATCATCTGGCTTTTTCAAAATCGATTCAGAAATGGCTACATTTCCTATATCGTGAATAGTGGCTAATATAGAGAGTTTATCCAAATCCTCTTGTCTCAGACCAAGGGCTTCACCAAATTCAAAGCCTAACTTCGTCATTCTATTGGTATGTCCTTCTGTCTCGTCACTTATTTCCTTTAAAGTGTACATTAAAGCCGATATTATATCACTTCTAGTGCCATTTCTATCAGCTAGCTTATTTTGATACATTCTATCTTCAGCCAACTTATAAATATCTTCCAGTAATTCTTCAGTTTGTTCTTTGGTAGCAACACCCATAGAAATTTGTAGTGGTACTGATTTAACCTGATAGTTTGCACTGTTTTCTTTTAT